>JAGHTS010000095.1 GCA_018065225.1 Candidatus Phascolarctobacterium caballi | reverse complement strand
TGTCATCACTACCTAACAAAACAATATCATTGCCATTTATCAGAATTTCCCAATTACCTTTAAGCGAAATATTGCCTACTGTAAATGTTCCTGTTATTCCGTTTGTTGTATGTATCAAGGTAATTGTATCATCTGCATTCAAAGTTAAACCACTGACAGCACCTACATTGATTTTAGTACCGCTTAAATTAACAGTAGATGCATTTAAAATTTTACTGCCATCTGTTGTTCCGCTTGGCAACGTAAAATTAATAATATCAAAATTACTAACAGAAATAGCAGTGGCTAATTTTTTAACTTCCAATTTATTACCACTATGTGAGCCAGTTGTATAATAACCATAAATTTTTGCACCGCTGACATCCGCCCCATTTAAAATAACAGTGTTATCCTTAACTTCTCCACCACCATTACTAAAACCGCCATAAACTTCAGCATCAATATCTCCAGCATTTAATTCCACAACATTACCTGTTGCGTTGCCATGTGCAGTATCACCACCAAAAATATAACCATCAACTTTACCATTAACTATTACTACATGATTTTCGCTGACATTACCTGTACCACTATTACCGCCCGTAATACCTTCCGTAATTATGCCGCCATTAATAGTTACCGTATTACCAACAGCATTATTACTTACACTACTACCACCATAAACATAACTAACAGAACCACCATTAATTTTCACTTCATTATTCTCTGCTATGCCACTTTGAGAATAACCGCCATAAAACTCGTCCACATCCCCTATGCCATCTTCAGTTCCTGCAATAATCAATTTGGCATTGTTCATTAAAGCACTGCTCTTGCTTGTAACATGTCCTGTACCGTCAGCAGTACCATACCAAATAATATCATCTGCCCACGCACTACCCATACACAACATATTACCTGCAAAAAAAGCCAGCATAATTTTGTTTTTCAAATTGTTTTTCATATCATTTCCCTCCATAAATAAATTAAAAGTCAACTTTCCCTTTACAAAAACCTTATTATAATTACAGGCACTTTTTACCT
>JAGHTS010000038.1 GCA_018065225.1 Candidatus Phascolarctobacterium caballi | reverse complement strand
CTTGTATAAAGAGATCCCGGTCCAAAAATTAATACATCAGCTTTTTCAATCGCTTCAACAGCACCTTTAGTTGCTTTAGGATTTGCCGGCTTCATCCGCATACGCACAATATGTTTATGTACTGTTGGAATTTGCGCCTCACCATAGACAGTGGAACCGTCGCTCATTTCTGCAACTAATTCTATATTTTCTAATGTAGAAGGGACAACTCTGCCACGAACTTTTAAAATCTGACTGGCAATAGCAAGACCTTCTTCCATACCACCTTCAGCTTCTGCCAAAGCCGCAATCAAAAGATTGCCAAAGCAATGTCCGGCAAGCGGAGAATCTGCTTCAAAACGATATTGCATTAATTTTTCCATCATTGGCTCTGAATCAGCCAATGCAGTCAAACAATTTCGCAAATCACCAGGAGGAATTATCCCCAACTCCTTACGCAAACGTCCTGATGAACCGCCATTGTCGCCAGTTGCAACAACAGCAGTACAATTATTGGTAATATTTTTCATTCCCCTCAACAATGTTGAAAGTCCTGTCCCGCCTCCAATTACAGTAACTACAGGACCATGCGTAAGTTTATGTTGCACAAATAATGTTTCCATTAAAGAACGGCTTTTGTCAGGCAATACTGCCGAAACAACAGATGCAATTATCTTTCTCATTGCCTTAAACATTGCCAACAAACCGCTGGCAAACATTACAAAGCCAATAAAGTATACAAAATAATTAGAATATCTTCCTGTAATCCTATAGATTACATGAAACAAATATTCTTCCATTTTTCCCATAAATTGGAAATTAAATAGAAAAGCCAAACCAAGTGCAACCAACAATACACCTAAAACAAACAAAAACAACCAGCGTTTCAGGTTAATACCGGGACAAAGCCAGTTATACCATTTTCTCATATAAAACTACCTACTTATCGACATCACGGTGAACCGCTTTTACAGAAACCCCTTTAGCAGTAAAATATTCTGCCAATCGGTTTGCTAAAAAAACGCTGCGATGGCGTCCGCCAGTACAACCTACAGAAATCGTAATCTGTCCCCTGCCATCCCGTGTTAACTCCTTAATTACAAAATCAAGTATATCCTCAACATATTTTAAATAATCTTTTGTTTTAAAATTATTCTCAATATATTCAATTACCTCTTTATCATTACCTGTCAACTGACGTAATTCATCAACATAAAAAGGATTGATTAGCACCCTTGCATCAATCAAATAGTCACTAATAGTTGGAAGTCCATATTTAAAACCAAAACTTTGGATAACAACCATATTTATACAATTACCCCCGTCCGTAATTTTTCATTAACCTGTATTTCTTCCTTTGTCTGCACCCTTTCAGCAATTTGAGTTTTTTCATTCTCTTGCGGTTCTTTTGATGTATATCGTACATAACGTTGTTTACGTTCTATTTTATCCGCCTGAACATCTTCAACAGTAATAGGTATTTCTGTGCCATTGTGACTGCGGATAATTACTTCCCCACCCATAAAATTCATTAAACGCACCAAATCATAAATTGTTGCAATTCCATTATAAAAACGAGAAGCCGCTACGTTAGGAGCACAATTAAACACTGCCCCAAAATCCACACTGCGGAATTTTTCTTCTTTCATTACCATACGAAGTTTGTCATTAACTTTCATAATTCCTTCTCCTATCACTCAACAGTAACACTTTTTGCCAAATTACGTGGCTTATCTACATCACAACCCCTTGTTAGTGCTGCATAATATGCCAACAACTGCAAAGGTAATACACTTAACAATGGTGCCAGATATTTCCCAGTTCTTGGTATGTAAA
Organism: Candidatus Phascolarctobacterium caballi; assembly: GCA_018065225.1. Classification (GTDB taxonomy): domain Bacteria; phylum Bacillota; class Negativicutes; order Acidaminococcales; family Acidaminococcaceae; genus Phascolarctobacterium_B; species Phascolarctobacterium_B caballi. Next base: position 1,487 of record JAGHTS010000038.1, on the reverse strand, counting down.
TTACATGGTCTGCATATTTGGCAAGTTCCTTATCACCATCAAAACCAATTGCAATCACTGATGCTTCTCTTGCCTTAACCTCTTGAATATTGGAAATTGTTTTATCATAAATATTTTCCTGAGTTGCCAACACTATAACAGGTACTCCTTGTACAATCAATGCCAATGTGCCGTGTTTTAATTCACCTGCCGCATACGCCTCAGCATGAATATAACTAATTTCTTTTAATTTTAACGCTCCCTCTAATGCAACTGCATAATCAAGACCACGCCCAAGGAAAAAAGCATCTTCGCAAGAACCATACTTACGTGCGAAAATCTTTATTTGATCAACATTTTCCACCTGCCGATGAATTTGGTCAGGCACTTCTATAATTCCTTTTATCAAATCTTCACTTAATGCACTATCTAATGTGCCACGTAAATTGCCAATATAAATTGCCAACATCAACATAGCCAAAATCTGCGTTGTATATGCCTTTGTAGAAGCTACTGCAATTTCCGGACCGGCGTAAGTATAAACTACTTGATCTGCTTCCCTGCCAACCGCACTGCCAACTACATTAGTAACCCCCAATGTGTGACTGCCTCTACGTTTTGCTTCCCTTAATGCCGCCAATGTATCACTTGTTTCTCCTGATTGGCTGATTACAATCGTTAAAGTATGCTTGTCCACAAATGGGTCACGATAACGAAATTCACTTGCTATATCCACTTCAACCGGCATACATGCCAACTGCTCCAAATAACACTTGCCTACAATACCTGCATGATAAGCAGTTCCACACGCTACAATAAAAATTTTATTAATGTTTTTAAGCCAATTTTTAGTCCATTGCAGTTCCGGAAAATCCAACGTCAATTTTTTGGGATTTATCCTGCCACGCATTGTATCTCGTATTGACTTGGGCTGCTCATATATTTCTTTAAGCATAAAATGCTCAAATCCACCTTTTTCGGCAGCTGCCGCATTCCAATTAACTTTAAATATTTTTTTCTTAATTATTTCACCACTTAAATCTGTAATTTTTACTTTATCTGCACTGACAACTGCTATTTCTCCATCATTCATTATGTATGTGTCACGTGTACAATTAATAATTGCAGGAATATCGCTGGCAATGTAATTTTCACCTTTGCCCAAACCTACTACTAATGGATTGTCCTTTTTGGTACAAATAATTTTATCCGGTTCTGCTTCACACATAAATACTAATGAATAAGAACCTTTAATTTTTTTCAAAACTTTACGTACAGCAACTTCCATATCATCTTTATAATAACTTGCAAAAAGATGTGCCACTACCTCTGTATCCGTATCACTGGAAAATTTTTCCCCTTTTTCCAACATCACTTCTTTCAAATTTAAATAATTTTCAATTATGCCATTATGAACAACTACAAATTTCCCGCTTTCATCAGTATGTGGATGTGCATTATTATCACTTGGTCTGCCATGAGTTGCCCAACGTGTATGACCAATACCA
>JAGHTS010000308.1 GCA_018065225.1 Candidatus Phascolarctobacterium caballi | reverse complement strand
GTAAGCGGCATCGGTCGCAGGAAAGTTTTTTTCAAGTTTCATTTTTCCCTCCTTTTGTAATATAATAACAAAATTTGCCTTTGATGTATAGCAAATATTTAAAAATAATGATATAATATGTTAACATTTTTGTTAACATATTGTTAACTATCTGTATAAGTTTATTTCCTATTGATGGAGGCTTTTGATTAAGAATGGAATTAAGTGAGAAACAGGCAATAGCAACCAAAATTATTGAAAAAATGACGGACTCAACAGGTGACCGTCAGCGTTTGGGTACGGAGCTTTCGGTAGCACGGGATATTCAGGCAAATATGTTACCAAGACGTTTTCCCGCTTTCCCCAAACGTCATGATTTTAATATTTTTGCTACTATGACCCCTGCCAAAGAAGTTGGCGGAGATTTTTATGATTATTTTTTGACAGATGAAAACCATTTGGTAATGGTTATCGGCGATGTGTCCGGCAAAGGTGTGGCAGCGGCTTTATTTATGTCCATAGCCAAGACTCTTATCAGAACTTATGCCCGGATGGGATTTTCACCGGCGGATGTGTTGTCCAAAACCAACCGTGATTTGTGTCACGGCAACAGCGCAGAATTGTTTGTTACTGTATGGATGGCAGTTTTAAGTTTGGAAAGTGGGGTTTTGACTTATGCCAATGCAGGGCATAATCCGCCGTTACTTAAACAGGCAAACGGGCAATATGAATATTTGCAATGCAAACCCTGTTTTGTTTTGGCTGGTTTTGATACAGTCAATTATGTGCAAAATGCAGTAACAATGACACCGGGATCCAAATTGTTCCTTTATACGGACGGTGTTACAGAAGCGACTAATGCCGATAAAGAATTATATGGCGAAGACAGAATTAAAAATTATTTGAACACTTGCAAAGACGAGCATGATTTGACCAAGATTTTGTATGGAGCAAAAGCGGATATTGATGCTTTTGTTGGCAATGCGGAGCAATTTGACGATATTACAATGGTTGTACTGGATTACAAAGAGAAGGCGGCAACGGAAGGATTTTGCGAGCGGCATTTTCAGGCAACCAATGACGAATTGCGTCCGGTACTGTTGTTTGTGGAAGAACAACTTAACAAACGCGGTGTTTCCTTAAACATGCAAATGCGTATGGCAATGGTGGTTGAAGAATTGTTTACCAACATTATTAAATATGCTTATGGAAAAACAGGCGGGAAAGCCAGTGTTGGTCTGTGTGTGGCTGATGATGTAATTACTATCCGTGTAGCAGACAGTGGCAAACAGTTTGACCCTACAAAATATGTTAAGGATGTTTCGGCAGAAAAATTGGTAAGCGATGATTTAAAAGGTTTGGGCATTGTCATGATTAGGAGAACGGTTGATTCTCTCAATTATAAATATGAACACGGTCAAAATATTGTGACTGTGACAAAAAAAATGTAATAAATTTATTGCAATAAGGAGGCAATATTATGAACGTTATTGTTACAAAAGAGAAAGAACGCACTATTGCGGAAATTGTGGGACGTGTTGACACAACTACTGCCCCGGAATTTCAAAAACTGGTTACAGATATTATGACAGACAAACCGGCACGTTTGATACTTGACTGTGCTCGTCTTGAATATATTTCCAGCGCAGGGTTAAGGGCGTTGTTGATTATTGCAAAAAATGCTAAGGCGGCGGGCATAAATGTTAATCTGTGTGCCTTAACTGATTTTGTGGTTGATGTTTTGGCAACCAGTGGTTTTGATTCATTCTTTGAGATAAAGAAGGACAAGAATGAATAAGAAATTTTTACTTACAGCAGAAAATATAGATGTTATTTCCGAAGAAATAGCAGCTTATATGGGAAAATTAAAAATTCCCCAAATGGGGATTATTAGGGGACGTCTGACGGCTGAAACGTTGTTGTTGGCATGGTTGGAAAAAGCACCTGCCAATACGGAAGTTACGTTGGATATGGGCAAAAAGTTTTTCCGCCCTTATGTCCGTTTGTCTTTTGACGGAGCAAAAATTGACCCGTTGGAAAGCACTGTTGATGATGCTTTGGCAAATGACGCTATGAACTATTTTAACAGCGTTATGACCAATGTAGGATTATCCACTACTTATAAGTTCCGTAATGGCAGTAATATTGTGGATATTAAATTGCCTATGGTAAATATAGGCAGTATGGGGAAAATCTTTATTGGAGTGTTACTGGCATTTATTACCAGTTACGCTTTAAGTTTTGCAGGGCCGGAAATTTCTAAAACCGTTTCGGTGGAAGTTGTTTCGCCTTTGTTTGATATGATGCTCAGCTTGTTGGGCGGTATTGCCACCTTTATGATTTTCTTCAGTGTGCTCAGCGGTGTCTGTAACATGGGTGATATTGCCACTTTGAGCAATATGGGATTAAAAGTTCTCAATTTGGTTTTGGGACGGAATTTAATTGCACTTGTTTTGGGAATGGTTATTTCCGCATTGGCTTTTGGTGTGGTGGAATTTGGCGGCGGTGTAGATCTATCTGTGTTAAAAACTGTGTTCCAAATGTTCATCGGTATGGTTCCGGGCAGTTTGGTAAAACCATTTATTGAGGGTAATACTTTGCAGATTATTTTCTTGGCGGTAATGACCGGCATTATTCTTTTGATTTTGGATCAGCAGGTAAAAGGCGTTATTGCTTTTGTAAATGAATGTAACACATTGTTTATGACAGCAATCAGTTATTTCTGTGCAACTATTCCTGTTATTGTTTATCTTTCATTTACCAATGTTCTGTTAAGCGGTAATTTGGGTTATGTAATTAAGGTTTGGAAACCTTTGCTGGTCATTGCAATTATTGCGGTTATTTATATTGGGTTGGATACTGCTTATACTGGTTGGAAATCAGGATTTGGAATTGCAGCTCATTTCAAAAATGTTATGCCGGCAACAATTTTGGCATTATCCACAGGCAGTGCCCCAGCTTGTATCCCGTTGTTGGATAAAACTTGCAATGGGTTGGGTTTGGATAAAAAGTTCTTGAATTTCGGCTTGCCTATTTGTCAGATTTTGACTAATACAGGCACAGTAATTGCTTTTGCCGGTGTTATTATGGGATTTAGTGAAATTTGCGGCGTTTCCATTTCCATTCCTAAATTAATTGTCAGTGGAGTGGCTTACTTTATTATTTCCATTGCAGCCCCTCCAATTCCCGGCGGTTCTATTTCTGTAATGGCGATTTTAATGTCACAGGCATTATTGCCTGATTATTGCTTGGCAATTTATATTGCGGTCAACGTACTTTTGGATATGTTGCTTACCAGCGTAAATATAGCCAGCAACGTTAACAATCTTGTTTGTGCCGCTTCAGCATTAGATATGATATCTAAAAAGGAATAATATTGTGAAAAAAAATTATCTTTTAACCTCTGAAAATATTGATGCTATTTCTGACGAAATAGCATCATATATGGAAGAACTAAAGATTTCTTCCATGGGGATTATCAAAGGACGTTTGACTGTGGAAACATTACTTTTGGTATGGCTGGAAAAAGCGCCTGCCAATACAGAAGTAGTGCTGGAAACGGGCAAACGTTTTTTTAGGCCCTATGTATGTTTGTCATTTGACGGACAAAAAATTAATCCATTAGAAAACAATGTTGATGATGCCTTAGCCAATGATGCGATGGATTATTTTAATAGTGTCATGACTAATGCTGGGTTGTCAACTTCATATAGGTATCGCAATGGCACTAATATAGTTGATATTAAATTACCTGTGGCGAATATTGGTAGCATAGGTAAAATTGTAATTAGTATTCTTTTGGCATTTATTACGGGCTACAGTTTGAATTTTGCAGATGCTGAAATTGCTAAAACAGTAGCAACAGAAATTGTGGTGCCACTATTCAAAATGATGTTAAGTTTGTTGGGCGGTATTGCCACCTTTATGATTTTTTTCAGTGTGCTTAGTGGTATTTGCAATGTAGGGAATATTGCCGCTTTAAGTAATATGGGGGTGCGGGTTCTTGGTTCTATTTTAAAAAGGAACTTTATATCATTAGTATTTGCAATTGTAATTGGTACTATTGCGTTTAGAGTAGTAGAATTTGGCGGCAGCATGGATTTTTCTGTGCTAAAAACCATTTTTCAAATGTTAGTGGGGATTGTACCCGGCAGTTTGCTTCAGCCATTTATTGACGGAAATACGTTGCAAATTATTTTCTTGGCACTAACATCAGGGATTATTATTTTAATTTTGGACCAACAGGTAAAGGGTATTATCGCTTTTGTTAATGAATTTAGCATACTCTTTATGACAGCGGTTACTTATTTTTGCAAAAGCATACCGTTCATTGTTTATCTTTCGTTTACAAATGTTATTTTAAGCGGAAATCTTGTTTATGTAGTCAAAGTCTGGAAACCGTTGTTGGTAATTATAATGATGTCAATTGTTTATATTGTATTAGAAACAGTTTATACTGCGTGGAAATTGAAATTGGGAATCAAAGATTATTTTAAAACAGTTATGCCTGCTACAATATTGGCATTTTCAACTTCCAGTTCTGCCGCTTGTATTCCTTTGATGGATAAAATTTGTACTAATTTAGGGCTAGATAAAAAACTTTTGAATTTTGGGTTGCCTGTCTGCCAAATTTTACTTAATACAGGGACATCAATTGTTTTTCCCTATATTATTATGGGGTTTAGTGAAATTTGCAATATAGGTATTTCTGTCCCAAGGTTAGTTATCATTGGTTTGGCTTGTTATATTATTGCTATAGCAACACCGCATATTCCCGGTGGCGCCATTTCGGTAATGGCAATCTTAATGTCACAGGCATTATTGCCTGATTATTGTTTGGCAATTTATATTGCAGTGGATGTCGTTGTGGATATGGCTCTTACAACTGTCAATGTTACTAGTATTATAAATAATCTTGTGTCGACGGCATCATCATTAAATATGATAGGGGAAAAAAGACATTTGAAAGGAACAATATCATGAAGAAACTTTGCAGACTGACATCTGAAAATATTGACACTTTTTCTGAGGATATTGCCAGTTTTTTAAAAAAGCAAAAACAGACCAAAGATAATATTCTTAAAGCACGGCTTAGTGCAGAAACAACAATGCTGCGATGGATGGAAGCTATGCCGGAAGATACAAACATTGCCATAAATTGTTTTGTCAGCTTTGGCAGACCTATTATTCGACTGACAATGGTGGGAGAATGTTGTGACCCGGTAACTGCAATAAATGTAGTTGGCGATTACTTTTCAAAAATTCAAGGTAATTTGGGAATAGCAACAAGTTTTAAGTATATTAACAAATTAAATGTTTTTGATATCAAATTACCATTTAGCAATTTCAGTACTTGGCAAAAAAATGTTTGCGCCATTGTGTTAGCGGTTTTGACTTGGGCAGCATTTCATTGTTTGGCACCTGCAATAGGTACATTTGTAAATACCAATTTTATTATCCCTACCTTCAAAATGATATTGGGATTGTTAAAAGCATTGGCGTCGTTTATGGTATTTTTTAATATGCTTAATGCCGTATGTAATA
>JAGHTS010000060.1 GCA_018065225.1 Candidatus Phascolarctobacterium caballi | reverse complement strand
TTTGTATATTGTTCAACTAAACTTTTGCAAAAGTCTCAGAAAAATATATTCTTTCTCATTATTTACCATTTCAATAATTCTAAATACTTTGCGTTTATTTAATTTAGTCGTGCTCTGTTGTTTTCCACTATTTTTTTCACAATCCTTTGTGCAAAGAAAAACTGTCCAAAGCCGCCTGTATCTTTTCTGCCAATGCCTCAGGCAATCCTTCTATGTTTACATTCAAAAATCCCCTGACAATGGTGGCTGTTGCTTCTTCTTCGTTCAACCCCCGTGCCATCAAATATTCAATCTCTTCCGGAGCAATTCTGCCAACCGCCGCCTCATGACTCATTTCCGCATTGGCAGTAAAGGCGTCCAACTGGGGAATGGCACTGATATAACCGTCATCACTCAACATCAGTCCATGACATTCCAAGTGTGCCCGTACATCCTCTGCCTTACCGATAAGCGTACCTCTGTTCACTGCCTCTCCACCCAGACAAATGGTACGTGTGACTATTTCCGCCTTAGTTTTGGGAACTTCCAAAACAACCCTGCCGCCTATGTCCATGTGAGAACCTTTGGATGCCACTAAAACCGAATTCAAACGGCATACTGCCCCTTGCCCCGTCAAACGGGTTAGGGGATTCATTTCAATATCTTCCGCCCCATCCATATTGATGTAATTGGAAATATATGTACCGCCTTCTGCCACAACAACTGTTGTACGAGGACGAACTTTTACCGCCTTTGTCCAAGCATGTAACATTGTAAAACTGAGTTTGGCATTCCTGCCGACATACATTTCACTGATACCGAAATGTTCAGAATTTAGTGCCAAAGGGTCGGAGGCACAACCGCTAATTATATTCAATTCTGCCCCGTCTTCCACAATAACTACATTATGTACTTTTTGACTGCTTTTTGCCTTGTTCAAAAAAATACATGCCTGTACGGGAAACTTGATCTTTTCTCCTGCTTTAACATAAACAAAATAACCTTGTTCTGCTGAATCTGCAGTGGCTTGGGTAAATTCATCCGTATCTTTTTTTACTGCCTGCCACCAATATTTTTTTACCAGTTCAGGAAACTTTTTTGCGGCTTCCCCCGTACTCATCAACACCAAAGGTTGCTTTTGGCTGACTGTATTTTCCAAAACCTGATTGTCGCTTTGCACAAAAGATGCACTGCGTTCGCCTGCTGTTTCATAGCCCACCTGTGTAATGCGGGCTGCGATTTTTTTATCCATTTTTACCTCCCGCACAACTTGTTGCCACAACTGGCACATTTGTCTATAACACATTGTCCTGCCACACAAGCGCTGTACCCACTTTTTTCAATGCAACGCAAAACTTCCAAAGGTGCTTCCTGCTGGCAGGTGATTTTCCCTTGATACAAAATATGGGCATGAGTTGCCGGCACATACTGCAAAATATGTCCCAAATGGGTAATGATTAATGCTCCATGACTTTGTTTGCCTATGATAGCATTGGCAGCTTTGCCCACCAAAGCAATGTTTTCCACATCCACACCGCTTTCCGGCTCATCCAATAATAACATTTCCGGTTTTTGTGCCATCAACTGCAACAATTCCGCCCGTTTCAATTCCCCGCCGGAAAAACCGTCATTGACTGACCTGTCAAGAAAATTTGTCATTCCCAACTGCCCTGCCAACTGTTCCACTTCATCCAGTTTGGCACCACAAACTTCCACCATTTTGCGCAAGGACAAACCCCGTATAGTGGGCGGTCTTTGAATCATCATACCAATTCCCAATTTTGCCCGCTGGTCACAAGTAAGGTTAGTAATATCTTGCCCTTTAAAATAAATCTTGCCTTCAAGCACTTTGTACCGTTCAAAACCCATAATAGTTCCCAAGAGGGTTGATTTGCCTGTTCCATTCGGTCCAAAAAGCACATGGGTTTCACCGGGCGCAATATGCAAACTGATATTTTGTAAAATTATTTTGCCGTGTACTTGCACGGTCAAGTTTTCTATTTTTAACATAATTACCACTCCTTAAAAAATTATAGCACAAAAAAAAACAATGTCCACCAAACTTGATGGACATTGTAATAATTTTTCCAAAAATTAACGCTTACTGTATTGGCTTGCCTTACGGGCTTTCTTCAAGCCGTATTTACGACGTTCCTTTGCACGCGGGTCACGGGTCAGCAAACCTGCTTTTTTCAAAGATGCACGAAAATCTGCATCAATTTTCAACAAAGCACGGGAAATGCCATGACGGACTGCTCCTGCCTGACCGCTGAAACCACCACCAAATACATTGGCAATAATGTCATATTTACCTTTGGTATCGGTTACTTCCAATGGTTGATTGATAATCAACTCCAAAGTTTTTAAACCAAAATACTCTGTTAAAGGACGGTCATTAACTGTAATTTTTCCGTCCCCGGGCATCATCCGAACACGGGCCACGGAGGCCTTGCGACGGCCGGTTGCACTGTAAACTACTTTCTCTGCCATTCTCATTACCTCCTAATTAGCGTACATCAATTTCCAAAACTTCGGGTTTTTGTGCTGTATGCGGATGTTCCGCACCGGCATAAACATGAAGTTTGGTATAAATCTTGCTGCCCAAAGTATTATGGGGAAGCATACCTTTAACTGCCATTTCAATTACTCTGCAAGGAAATTTTTGCAACATATCACCGGCTTTGACATATTTGTCGCCACCCAAGTATCCACTGTGAGAAAAATATTCCTTGTCTGTCAGTTTCTTTCCTGTCAATGCAACCTTGGCTGCGTTAATCACAATGACATGGTCGCCACAATCCATATGCGGTGTAAATGTCGGTTTATGCTTGCCACGCAGAACTTTGGCAACTTCAGCCGCCAAACGTCCAAGGGTTTTATCAGCTGCGTCCACAACATACCACTTATGTTCTATGTTGGACGGATTAGCCATAAACGATTTCATCCTTTTTCCCTCCATTAAGATTTACCTAAATCAACGCATCTTTGTACTGTCATTCGGGGCTAATGAAATCAAGTATAAAAAAGATGCGTGTATTATTATATATATCCTTATCTTTTAAGTCAAGCAAAATTATAATCGTTGTATCCAACTTCTACCAAATATAATCCCTGTGCAGGAGCAGGACTATGTTCCAACGCATTTGGCTGTAACTGCAACGCCTTTTGAAACTCTGCCAATCCATGCCTGCCCAGTCCTACCTGTACCAACCCGCTCTCTATATTGCGTACCATGTGATACAAAAAGCCGTTGCTGACAATATCTAAATACAAATTCATGTCTTTTGCCGTCAAATCTGCCCGATAAATTGTCCTTACTGCAGACCCTTCCTCCGACCCTGTACTACGAAAATTTGTGAAATCATGTTCCCCCACTAATAATTTCGCCGCCTGCTCCATAGCCAATATATTTAGTTTTTCTTTGATTTGCCACGCCCTGTCATACACAAACGGA
>JAGHTS010000152.1 GCA_018065225.1 Candidatus Phascolarctobacterium caballi | reverse complement strand
ATATAATACTTAAATATATATAAGCGGGTGTGGCGGAATTGGCAGACGCACCAGACTTAGGATCTGGCGCCTTAGGCATGCAGGTTCAAGTCCTGTCACCCGCACCACTTAAGTATATGACATTAGGAGAATTATCTGATGAAGATTTTACGAATGCTGCTCGCAACGGCGTTAATGACAGTTATTGCTTCAACGGTATTTGCTAAATCCTTACAGTTTAAGGTATATGAAAAATCTAGCAAAATTGTTACGGCGGAAGAAACTTTGAACATTTTACCGGCTAAAGATATCCCTGACCCTAATCGCCCGAAAAAAAAGCACAGTGGCAATAATTTTTCAGTGCTTATTTGTTGTAATGGCAGCAAGGCTTGGAATAGTTATGGTAATGTGACCAAAGTTAAAGGCGGTGAATTGCAAACAGATTGCCAAAAAATCCGTTTGGTTGTAGATGTTCCCGGTGTAACTGTTTGTATGGAGCGTTTGCAGTATTGGCCTGGTGTGGAGTGGTATCAACATAAAGGCAAAGTGTTTGATTTTAATGCTGTGGCAAATAATATGTATGAAGTTGTTGTGCCTAAAGAAGATTCACAAAAATTTCGTTTGTTATTGACTAAGGGAGATAAACAGGTATGTATATCTTCCGCAGATTTAAATTTTGTTGACGAACAGGAAAAAGAGATTCTCAGTAAGGATGCATTTGTATATGGGCTTGAGGAATCAGAACCAATGAGTCATTTAATTAAGGTATATGCATATTGGACCGCACGTAAAAATGAAGATGTAAGAAATATCAGAACATTGTATTGGCGGACGATTGCTACAAGCTGGTCAATGGTTATGGGGGCAACAGCCCCATTGGATGAAGATGGTTATTATCATTCAACAGAGTGGTTTTTTGACGAATTTGCCTATGCATTGTTTCCTGAAATAAATTGGCCTGATTTAAGGAGGGAAGACCATGTATTATGGTTTTCAGATCGTCCGGAACCATATGTAATCAGAAGAAGGACTTTTGATGTAAATTATGTAAAGATTTTGGAGCAACGCTGGCAGGACAATCAATTAATAGTGACGGTGAATGTTAAAGGTGGTAAAAAGGACAAGAAAGTAGATATTTATTTGTCGCGTGCTGACCAATACAAGCATCCTTTTGCGTGGAAAATTGATAAAGGGGTGATTTTATAATGACAGATGTTTTAGGAGAAGTTGCAGGCAACAAGATGTTGCAGTTGAAACATGAACTTGTAGAACTTAGACAACGGCTACTTGAATGTGATGATGAAGATATAAAAAAGAAAATTCGCAGCGAAATTATAGAAAAAGAAACATACTATAATATTCTTGCAGATAGAAATCGTATGATGCAATAAATGGTGAAGAGGAATTGATTTGGAAAAATTATTAATTAAAGGTGGCAAACCTTTACATGGTAAAGTTAAAGTAAGTGGAGCAAAAAATGCAGTATTGCCAATTATTATAGCGGCACTTTTGGCAAAAACGCCCAGTACATTTGATGATGTACCTTTGCTTGAAGATGTACGTGCTATCAGCGAAGTGTTGAAATGTTTAGGGGTTAAAGTTGATGATTCTGTTTCTCATACCTTGGTGGTGGATAGCAGTAATATTACAGATTGTGAACCACCATATGAGTTAGTGTCTGCTATGCGGGCGTCATTTTTGGTATTAGGGCCGTTGTTGGCGAGAAAAGGGAAAGCGAGAATTTCCATGCCGGGTGGCTGTGCTATTGGAGCCCGTCCCATTGATATTCATTTAAAAGCATTTGAAGCATTAGGAGTAAAGATAGAACAAGGGCATGGTTATATTGTGGCGACTGCGCCAAATGGAATTAAAGGGGCAACCGTTTATTTTGATTTCCCAAGTGTTGGGGCAACAGAACATGTAATGATGTTGGCGTCATTGGCTGAAGGCAAGACAGTTTTGGAAAATGTGGCTCAGGAACCGGAGATAGTTGATTTGGCAAATTATTTGAATAAGATGGGTGCCAAAGTAAGAGGGGCAGGAACTCCGGTTATTAAGATTGAAGGTGTTTCCGAACTGCATGGAGCTGAATATACTATTATTCCTGACAGAATTGAGGCAGGAACATATATGATTGCTGCCGCAATGACAGGTGGAGATGTGTTGATTGAAAATGTTTTGCCGGAACATCAAAAACCTTTAACAGCAAAATTGCGTGAGGCAGGTGCTGTCGTAGAAGAAGATGTGGACAGAATACATGTCGTGGGTAGTGGCAAACTGAAAGCAGTTGATATAAAGACTTTACCATATCCAGGGTTCCCGACAGATATGCAGGCGCAAATGATGGCAATGTTAGTGGTGGCAGAAGGAAACAGTAAGGTAACTGAAACAGTTTTTGAAAACAGGTTTATGCATGTAAATGAATTGATACGAATGGGAGCAAAAATCACTACAGAAGGCCGCAGTGCGAGCATTGAGGGACCGGCACAACTTACCGGATGTTTTGTACGATGTACAGATTTAAGGGCGGGCGCGGCAATGATTTTGGCAGGACTTGTGGCAGAAGGGCAGACGGAAATTGGTGATCTTCATCATATTGACAGAGGTTATGAAAATATTGTTGAAAAACTAACTGGTTTAGGAGCAGATATAGAAAGGATTGAAAATGAAAATGTTTAAAACTATGGACATCGGAATTGATTTGGGAACGGCTAATATTTTGGTTTATTTAAAAGATAAAGGAATAGTGTTTAATGAACCAAGTGTAGTGGCATTAGACAAAAAAAGTCAAAAAGTTTTGGCGCTTGGTCATGAAGCAAGAGAGTTGCTTGGTCGTTCCCCGGGTAATATTGTGACGGTACGTCCTTTATGTGAGGGGGTCATTGCCAAATATACAATTACGCAAAAAATGTTGTCCATGATAATTGAAAAAGTGTGCGGACGCAGTTTGTTTTTTAAACCACGAGTAATGGTTTGTGTCCCGGTAGGAGTAACAAGCGTTGAAAAAAGAGCTGTTTTGGAAGCGGCTATGCATGGCGGGGCTTCTAAAACTTATTTGATTGAGGAACCAATGGCGGCTGCACTGGGTGCAGGTGTGGATGTAGGTTTGCCAAGAGGTAATATGGTAGTAGATATTGGAGGAGGTTCAACAGATATAGCGATTCTTTCGCTGGGCGGAATTGTTGCTGATAATTCTATCCGTATTGGCGGCGATCATTTTGATGAAGCAATTGCCGCTTATGTTAAGAGAACGCAGGGGGTAACTATAGGAGAAAGAACAGCAGAAGATATTAAAATTTCAGTAGCAACTGTTTCAGAAAATGGTCGTAATGATAGTATTGATGTACGCGGACATGACAATGTTTCAGGATTGCCAAAAACAATTACAGTAACGAGTGCTGAATGTCGGGAAGCATTGCAAGATTCTGTACAAACTTTGTTGAACGCAGTACGGCAGGTTTTGGAAAAATGTCCTCCTGAATTGGCTGCTGATATTATTGATAATGGTATTTATTTGACTGGTGGTGGTGCCCTGCTGGATGGTTTGGCGACTGTGTTGCATGAAGAAACAAAAATTGACATGCATATTGCAGTTGATCCTTTGAATTGTGTTGTACAAGGGACAGGGATTGCTTTGCGTAGTTTGGATTTGTTACATAATGGTGAAATATTTAGTTATGCTAATATGGCGGCAAATTCGGTAAAAAATTAATATGAGATATGACAAAATTTTTTCAAATTTTATATTTGCAGTCACATTGCTGTTTACAACCACAATATTTGCCAACGTTTCATTAATGCCATTAAGTGATTTAAAACCGGGAATGAAAGGTTATGGCAAAACAGTTATTCAAGGTGATAAGATTGAAACTTTTGATGTGGAAATATTAGGTGTTAATGGCTCTCAAGTGATGGGGGAAACAATTTTTGTACGGCTTTCGGGTGATTTAATTAAAAAAACTGGCGGTGTTCTTCAGGGGATGAGCGGTAGCCCTGTATATGTAGATGGGCGTTTGGCAGGAGCAATTGCTTTTGGACGGGCTTTTGACGACCCGCATTATTGTTTTCTTACACCAATAGGTCAAATGTTGGATTTAGTTGATGAAGTGCATTATCCGTCTAATTGGCTGCCTAAAGGTTCTGTATTGAGTGCAGGCGGTTTTACAGATGAAGGATTTGCACATTTGAAAGAACGTTTGGGTAATTATGAATTGCAGGCAGTTCCCGGTGGTACGCAAAATTATATTAGCGGTGATTTTGAACCGGGGGCCAGTGTTGGAGTGTCTTTAGTAAATGGTGATTTGACATTGGGAGCGTTGGGAACCGTAACATGGATGGATGATAGTGGGAATTTATTGGCATTTGGACATCAGTTTTTGAAAAGAGGAACAGCAAATTTTTTCTTAAATAAGGTTTGGATTTTGGGAACGGTCGCTAATTTACAGTCAGGGTACAAGATTGGACAAATAGGTCAGATTGCAGGAAGTATTTGTCAAGATAGGGCAGCAGGTGTGGCTGGAGTGCTTGGGCAGGAACCGAAAAGTATACCTTTGGTTGTAAATGTTGGTGATTTTGACAGAGGGGTTCGTCAGACGGTTAGGGTAAAACTTGCGGAAGATGAAATTTTACTGCCTGAATTGGTTGATTCGGTAGTATATAACACTTTGACTAAAGTAGTTGATCGTGGTGGTGGTGGTACTGCACAACTTAAATTTTCAATAGATGCGACAGGAAAAAAGCAAGAAAATGGTGAAAAAACAAAAGAACGTTATGAAATTCGCAGGGAAAACATGTATTTTGCGACTGCCAAACTTTTAAATAATTTGGATGGTGAAATGATAAATTCATTAAGTGATTTATCTTTGAATAAATTTAACAAATTAAATATTGAAAAAATTGCGGTTGATGTTAAGGTAAGCGAAGATTTACGGGTGGCGGAGGTAAAAGAAATTTCTGTTCCGCGTAGAATTTATCATGGCGGAGATACAATTAATGTAAAAGTCAAACTAAAACCTTATCGTGGGGAAGATTTTGAAAGAATTGTGGATTTTAAAATTCCGGAAAAGCATAAAGGAAAATTAACCATATGTGTTCGTGGAGGTTCCAGTTTGTTGTGGTTAGAGAGGTTGTTGAAAAAGAATCAGGACGAACAAATGCCTTTGCAATCAAAAGAAGCCAGAGAAGTATTAAAGGATTATGTTGAACATTTGAACAGTCGTGATAAAAATAATGAATTGATTATAGATGTTGGCGGTAAAAATTTATCGCAGGCGGCAAAGAAAAATGAAGCGGGGTTAATGGGTCTGCTTAAAGGTACTCCGGCAAAAGTTAAGCAAGAATACGATTTTATTGTAATGGGAGAAATGGAGTTATCTTTTGATGTCAAATGACATATTTTTGACATATCTTTCCGATAGTATTTGTTTATGAAAGTATTTGAAATTATTGGTGGCAGTTTAATAAAAATGTCAGAAACGGCTGGTGGATTGAGTTTGCTATTTGTTGAGACATTGTATCATCTCAAAGACATCAGTTTTAAAGATACATTTAAGCAAATGGCTTTATTAGGGGCAGATTCTTTGCCGATTGTGGCAGCAACGATCTTATGTACGGGTATGGTTTTTTCCGTTCAAACTGCCAAAGAATTTGTTGAATTGGGGGCAAGCAGTACTGTTGGTGGTATAGTTGCTGTCTCAATGGCTCGGGAACTTGTGCCGATTTTGACGGGGGTCGTTGTAGCAGGAAGAATTGGGGCGGCAATAGCCGCAGAAATTGGCACAATGAAAGTTACCGAACAAGTTGATGCTTTAAGAGTTATGGCAGCCAATCCAATTTCCTATTTAGTGGTTCCGCGTTTTGTGGCAATTATTTGTATGATGCCAATATTGGTTGTTTTTGGTAATTTGATAGGTGATATTGGCGGTTGGGGTGTTGCCCATTATTATGCA
This sequence comes from Candidatus Phascolarctobacterium caballi, assembly GCA_018065225.1. GTDB lineage: Bacteria > Bacillota > Negativicutes > Acidaminococcales > Acidaminococcaceae > Phascolarctobacterium_B > Phascolarctobacterium_B caballi. The sequence continues at coordinate 11,299 of JAGHTS010000152.1, read as the reverse complement.
GGAATCAGTACATTTAGTTTTACTAATTCCATTAAAACTTTTGCGGAATTCTATGATGTTTTGGGTGGGATGTTAAAATCCTGTGTTTTTGGCGGTATTATTGCTATAGTTGGTTGCTATAAAGGGTTAAATGCACCTAATGGGGCAGAAGGTGTTGGGTTGGCAACGACTGCTTCAGTAGTGCTTTCGATAATTCTTATTTTTGTGACTAATTATTTTTTATCAATTTTGATTTATGTCTAATGCAATTTCAATTCATAATTTAACAGTGCAATTTGGAAAAAAATGTATTCTTAACAGTATTGATTTAGATGTTCGCAAGGGAGAGACATTGGCGGTTATTGGACCTTCTGGTACAGGAAAGTCCACTATTATAAAAGTATTGACAGGATTATTAAAACCGACTTCTGGCAGTGTAAAAATTAATGATGAGGAAGTTTGCTGTTTTTCAGAATCAGAATGGGATAATTTACGAAAACATATGGGGGTAGTTTTTCAATATAGTGCATTGTTTGATTTTATGAATGTAAAAGACAATATTGCTTTTGGTTTGCGCAGACATTATAAAGTTGGAGAAAAAGAAGTAAAGAAACAAGTTGAGGAACTTTTGACACTTGTTGATATGTCCGGTATGGAGCAAATGATGCCATCGGAGCTTTCTGGCGGTATGAAAAAACGAGTTGGGCTTGCAAGGGCATTAGCAATGCAACCGGATATTGTTTATTATGACGAGCCTACCAGCGGGTTGGATCCGGTAATGACTATGAATATCAGTAAGTTGATTAGGAAGACACAAAAAACTTATGGAGTAACATCTATTTTGGTTACACATGATATGGAAAGTGTTTTTGTAGCTGCGGATAGGGTTGCTATGTTGTATAAAGGTGATATAGTTGCATTGGAATCAGTTGATACGATTAAAAACAGTAAGAATCCTATTGTACAGGCATTTATTAATGGGCAAGAAGTAACAGGGGAGGATAAAAATGAACAGTGAGGTAAAAGTTGGGGCATTTACATTGGCGGGAGCAGTAATTTTGGCAGGGATTATCAGTTTTATGGGTGCTTTTAATTTTGGTAAGGAAAAATATGATTTAACAATTACATATTCTGATGCACAAGGGTTGCTGAATGGTGCAGATGTCCGCTATGCAGGTGTGCATATTGGCAATGTTAAAGATATTCATGTGGATAACAATAAAGCAGCAGTAGTAGTGGAAATTAATGATGAAATACAATTACCAATTAATGCGGTATTTAGTATAGGTTCTGATGGTGTTATGGGCGGGAAATTTGTCAATATTATTCCGCCAATTAATTTTAACGGAAACTATATTAATAAAAATTCTGAAATAAGTGGAGATACAGGAGCCAGTGTTGATAATTTTTTAGCGCAAAGTACGGAGCTACTTGCAAGAGTTGGAGTAATTGTTGATAATTTGGATAAAATGTTATTGAATGAAACGATTCAAAAATCAATGAATGACGGTGCACAAAATTTGACAAAAGTAACAGAAAATTTGCGTAATATTACTGCTCATTTGCAAGGAATTACAGGGGTTATTGATGGAGTTACGCAGGAACCGGCTACATCTCAAGCATTGAGAGAAACAATATCTAATGTTCGTGATACAAGTGCAGGAACAAAAAAATTAGTGGAAACAATTAGTGATGTTGAGATTGACGTTGATGCCAGTCATAATATGAAAGGTGGACATTGGCGTGGAAATATGGGAGTAACATTATATCCGTCAAAAAATGATTTTGTTTATTTTGGTGGTTATGATATTGGTGACAGAAACAAATTTGATGCACAGGTAGGGTCTAAGTTTGGACCTATGGGGATAAGTGCGGGCTCTATGCAAGGGGAGTTCGGTGTGGGACTTAGTTATGATGTAATAAAGATGTTTAGAGTGTATAGTCAACTTTATGATTTTGATGACCATAAGATTAGGGTAGGTGGGGAAGTTAAGTTGAATAATAATTTAAGTGTTTATGGTGAAACAATGGATGCAAGACATGGTGATAAAAAAGAAGTGTATGCCGGTGTAAGGGTAAGATTTTAACGGATAAAATATTGTTGAAATATAGGGGGCAGAAATGAAAAAAAGACTAATATTAGCTACATTATTAATGGGGACTATATTTTCGCAAAGTGTATTGGCTGCGGAACCCGTAGAACTAAATATTGAAGATGCTGTTTACAGGGCGTTTTCAACTAATGCATCTGTAAAAATTGCAGGATATAATTTAGATGCTGCCCGTGCAGAGATGAATGCTGCCCGTATGGAGAGAGGTATTACTATTAGTGGCAATCACAGTACTAATCGTGGCGGGTATAAACATGACCAATATATTGGTGGTGTATATACCAAGAGATTGAATACTACGCATAGCAATGGACTGACAGTCAGTTTACCAATCTATACTGGAGGGGCATTAAGCGGTAATATGATTGCCAAAAAGGCAGGTTATCAACAGGCATTAATGGGCAAGCAAAAGGCATATAATGATATGCATTATACGGTTACGGAAGCATATTATGATTGTTTGTTGGCACAAGATTTGGAAAAGGTGGCACAGGAATCAGTAAAAACGTTGTCGGAACATTTGAAGCATGTTAGTGATTCATATGATGTTGGAGTTGTTGCCAAGGTTGATGTGTTGCGTTCTGAGGTTGAACTTGCAGATGCTGAACAAAATTTAATTAAAGCAGAAAATGGGCGTAAAGTATCAATGCATAGTTTGAATAAGATTATTGGTTTGCCGTTAGATACTGAATTAAAACTTACGGATGCTTTAAAAAATACTCCTTATGAATATGAATTAGATTATTGTTTGGATTACGCAGTTGTTAACCGTCCTGATTTGGAACAGGCAAGGCAGGGATTTAGGGCTGCAAAAGGTGGAGTAAGGGCGGCACGTAGCGGTTATATGCCACAAATTTCTATTCATGCGTCCAAAGAATGGACTAATGGTTCTACTGGGGAAGAAAAAAGCGGTTGGCCGGGCAATAAAGACCAAACATGGGGTATTGGTGTAACTGCTAACTGGAATATTTTTGACAGCGGGGTAACTTTATCAAAGATTCATGCGGCAGAGGCAAAGGCAAGGGCAGCTAAAGAAACTTGGCGTGATACAAAAGAAAGTGTATTGTTGGATGTGCGGAATATATATTATGGGATGACAGAAGCACAACAACGTATTCATACAGCAGAAATTACTGTTGCGAAGGCACAGGAAGATTATGATATTGCCAAACTTCGTTATGAAAATGGTGTGGGAACAAATACAGATGTGTTGGATGCTCAGGTTGCGTTGACTCAGGCAAAAACAAATCATATTCAGGCATGTTATGATTTTAATATGAATAAAATTGCATTGGATAACGCAATTGGCATCCCGTTTAAATCACCTTTGGAAAAAGAAACAATAGTTGAGGTAAAACTAACGGAAAATGAAAAAGAGGCATTAAAGGCAGAAAAGAAAGCGGCAAAGGAAGCCGAAAAATTAGCAAAAGAACGTAAAAAAGCAGAAGCCAAGATTGAGAAAGCAGATGAGTAATCTGCTTCGGGTGGCTGTTTTAGCAAGTGGTTCTAAAGGTAATGCAACTTATATAGGTATAGGTGAAAAAAATTTTTTAATAGACATTGGCATTTGTGTTACAGAGTTAAAAAAACGTTTGGGTCAGGTTAATATCAGTGTGGAGGATTTGGACGGAGTATTTATCACTCATGAACATAATGACCATATAAAGGGATTGGAAACTTTTGCAAATAATTTTGATGTTCCGATTTACACATCAGAACCTACTTGGAGAAAAATTGTTGGAGTTTTCCCTGATATTGCGAGAAAAAACTGTAAGTTATTTAGAGGTGAAAAAACATTTAATGGTGTACAGGTTATAAGTTTTCCAACCAGTCATGATGCGGTTGATTCACATGGGTATTCGTTTTTGGCAAACGGTAAAAAATTGACCTATGTTACAGATTTGGGATTTGTCACTCCTGTTGTGCAAGACGCAATAGAAAATTGTGAAGTGTTAATTATAGAAAGCAATCACGATATAGATATGTTAAAAAATGGAAGTTATCCTGATTGGCTGAAAAAACGTATTTTGTCAACGCAAGGGCATTTGGCAAACATTGTGACGGCAGATACTTTGGCAAGATTGAAACATTTGCCGGAAGAAATATTTTTAGCTCATTTAAGCCAACATAATAACAACAGAGAATTGGCTTTTGAAACAACAGATAAATGTTTACGAAAAATCGGAAGTAGTACAAAAATTTTGTTAGCAAGTCAAAATGAGGTTGTTGCTAATTTCTAAATTGGAGGTAAAATCATGAAAAAAATTATGAAAACGGTGCTGATGACGGGAGTTACGGTCAGTATTTTATTAAGCGGTTGTGCCGGTGCCAAGGCGATTGATATTTTTGGTACTGCACATAAACACGAAGCTGCAGTTGCAAGTACTACGCAAACTGCCACTGTTGATAAAGAGGTTAAAGCGTTGCCTGCCAACACAGCACGTCTGACACCAATAGTTAAGGCGGCAAAAAAGGTGGGGCCGGCAGTTGTAGGTATTACAAATAAACGTACAGCAAGGGATTTCTTTAATCGGCTGGTGGATACAAGCGGTACTGGCAGTGGTGTAATTTACAGGCCTGACGGATACATTGTTACTAATCATCATGTTATTGACGGGGCAAAGGAAATTATTGTCCAACTGTCAGACGGGCGTGAATTAACAGCAAAATTGTTGGGCAGTGACAGCATAACTGATTTGGCAGTAATTAAAGTGGACGCCAAAAATTTGCCTACGGTAGTATTTGGTGACAGTGATGCTATCATGGTAGGTGAACCGGCGATTGCTATTGGCAATCCTTTGGGGTTGGAATACCGTGGCACGGTTACTGCGGGTGTGGTTTCCGCATTAAACCGTACAGTTAAAATTGGGGATAGTGATGTGCCTTTGATTCAAACAGACGCGGCTATTAATCCGGGTAATTCAGGTGGTGCGTTGGTTAATGCTGACGGAGAAGTTATAGGCATTAACAGTCGTAAGGTTGCAGCAGGCGGTATTGAAGGGTTGGGTTTTGCCGTACCTTCTAATATTGTTAAAGGAGTAGTACAAGATTTGGAAAGAAATGGTGTGGTTACCCGTCCGTATTTGGGCGTTTACTTGATGGATAAAGAAACATTGGATAAGAGTAACTTTGAATATGATTTGCAAGGTGGCATTTTGGTATATAAAATTGCACCAAACTCGCCTATTGCCAAAGCGGGCATTAAGCCGATGGATGTTATTACCAAACTTAATGGCGAAAAAGTTACACGTGCCAGTGAATTGCGTGCCAAACTGTTTACACATAAGGTCGGTGATGTGATAACTTTGACAGTGGTATATCGTGGTGAAGAACATGATTATAAAGTTACATTGGGAGTAACTCCTGCCGGAGCAGATGCCCCTAAGAGGAAGTAAAATGAAAATAACAATTGCGTGTGTAGGTAAATTAAAAGAGAAGTATTTGCAGGATGGTGTTGAAGAATATTTAAAGCGGCTGACACCTTATGCAAAGGTATCAATTAAAGAAATTAGTGAAGAAAAGATGCCGGCGGAAGTCAGTGATGCTGAAAAAAATAAAATTTTGCAAAAGGAAACAGAACGGTTGTTGGCAATTATCCCCAAAGATGCCCATGTGGTTATTTTGGATGTGGTGGGGATGCAAATTACTTCTCCGGGACTTGCGGTAAAAATGGAATCTTTGACATTAAGGGGAGTAAGTCATATTTGTTTTGTTATTGGCGGTGCGTACGGATATACTGATGACTTACGCAGGATGGCAGATTTTGCTTGGAGTTTTTCAAGATTGACCTTTACACATCAGATGATAAGAATGTTGTTATTGGAGCAGATTTATAGGGCGTTTAAGATTAGCAAGGGTGAAAAGTATCATAATTAGTTGAATAATGTTTTATAAATTTCATAAAAATGCGTTTTAAAAGTGTCGCCACTTTCATAAAAAGTGGCGACACTTTTACTTTGACTTTTGGCACTTTCCATTTTGAAAAGCGATTTGATTTTGAATTTTGAAAGGCGGGAATGCAAAAGAAAAGTGAAAATGTAAATAAAAAACGCTTACGATTGTTTACCGTAAGCGTTTTAGTTTGCCCTGTTGTTATTTATAAAACTTATTAGTGCCATTGCCTGTTCGTCGCTGAACGGCTGGAGTGTTTTGCGGGTGGTGACATCGGTCAGCCCCAAAAGGTAGTCGGTACTGCATTTGTACAACTGTGCCAACGCTATCAATGATTCCAAACTGGGGGATTTGGTGCCGCTTTCATAGGTAGATACAATTGGCGGGGAAATTCCTATTTTTTTTGCTACTTCAGTTTGAGAATATCCTGCCTTGATACGTAAATCTTTTAATTTTGATGGTAAATCTCTAATCATTTATAACCTCCAGTATAAATTTTAGCTATTGGTTTATATCTATTAGATATTATTTTATCTAATAGACATTGACAATGATGTTGTAACTATATAAAATAAGGTGCAAATAATTGTTTAAGGTTGCAAAAAGGAGGTTTTTAAAATGAAAAAATTATGGCTAAAGGTTTTGTCTTGTTTTATGGCTGTGAATTTTATGTTTATGTGTTTCGCTATGCCTGTTAGTGCAGGAAAAATTAATTATGGGTTAAATGGCGAAGGAGATGGTTTGGATGTTGTGTTGAAAGAGCTTACAATAGACGAGTGGCGTTCTTTATATGACATTTGTGGGGTTAAGATTGATGTAGATCCATATAATACTCCTAACTCATATTTTGTAGAAAAATTTAACAAAGAAATCCGCAGTAATTATGGGAATACACTTATAAATATTTTTCGTGATACAACATATGAACCTGGTTATGGAAAGATTTTGTTAGGAACAGCAAAAAAATTAGAGATACGCGTACCGGATAAAATTTCAATATATGATGTAGAAGAAATTGAACAGAAAATCATTTTTAAAATGCTAGAGAAACTAAAAAACGGTATAACTGATAAAAAAGGGGATGCCACTTGGAAAAAAATAGAAAAAGATACATTTGGCAATATGGAAAAATTATTTCAAGAAGGAAAGATTAGTGCAAAAGAATTTGAAAGTATAAAGAAATACGGAATTGCTGGTATTGTTACAGGTGCTGGTGCAGTAGGATTGTGGGGTAGTTTATCAGGATTTGCAATTTACTCATTAGTAAATTCAGTATTTTGGGCTGTGGCAAATACTTTAGGTGTAGCAAGTTTTATTGGTGGGGTTGCAGTGGCTGGACCGATGTTGGCAACATTTACTACTGTTTTGATTAGTCCGTGGTTTTGGGGATTGACTCCGTTTGTAGCAATAGCGGCACTTGGTGATACTAATTGGAAAAAGACGGTTGCGAGTGTTTTCTTTATTGCAATGATGCGTCAAAAACTAAATGCAGAAAAAATGTAATTAAATTAAAATAGCAGTTAAAAAAATTATTGAATATATAGAAACCGCCGTTGCCTAAAATAGGCAGCGGCGTTTTTATATTTTATAATATTTGCATTATGATTTTAACAGTACAAGATTTGCGGAAATCTTTTGGCATTAATGATGTCCTAAAAAATATTAGTTTGCAAATTGAGAATGGTGAGCATGTCGGCTTGGTAGGAGTAAATGGCAGCGGCAAATCAACTTTGTTGCATTGCCTTTTGCAGCCGGACTGGACGGACGGCGGTTCGGTAAAATTTGCTCCACAAACCAGTATCGGCTATGTTCAACAAGGTTTTGATGGTGTCAAAGGTACAATTTGGGAATATATCACTAGTGTTACGCCCAAAGTTTTGCAATATAAAGATGATTTGGACGATTATACTTATGAAGCACGTATTAAGCGGGTGCTGATTGGTTTGGGTTATACCGAAACTTGGTGGCAAAGGGATGCGGCAACTTTGTCCGGCGGTCAAAAAACCCGTTTGTTATTGGCTTGTGCATTGGTACGCAATCCTGATTTTTTAATTTTGGATGAGCCGACAAACCATTTGGATATTTATATGACGGAATGGTTGGAACAATATTTGCGTGAATTTAAGGGGGCAATTTTAGTGGTCAGTCATGACCGTGCTTTTTTGGATAATGTTGTTAGCCGTGTGCTTGAAATGGAGGCGGGGCATTTACAAAGTTTTAAGGGAAATTACAGCCGTTATTTGGAACAAAAGGTGTTGCAGGTACAGTCGCAAACTGCGGCATATAATGCCCAACAGGAATATATTGCCAAGACAGAGGCATATATACGTCGCTTTAAGGCAGGGATAAAAAGCAAGCAGGCACGGGGCAGGCAGTCCCAACTTAACCGGTTGGAACGGCTTGAAGCACCTGTGGAGAAGGAAGAATTTGTTTTGCGTTTGCCAAATGCTACGGAATGTGCCAACAAAGTTTTGACGATTGACAAAATGGCTATTGGTTATGGCGGCAATGTGTTGGCAAAAGAGATCAAGTTGGAAATTTTGCGTGGGGAAAAAGTGGCATTGATTGGTGCCAATGGTACGGGAAAATCTACTTTTTTGAAAACAATTTTGGGAGAAGTCAGTCCCCTTGCAGGCAGTGTAAAAATAGGTAACAGGGTACAAACAGGTTACTTTTCACAAAGTTATGAGCGGTTAAATAATGAGCAAACATTGTTGGATAATTTTTTGCAGGAGTATTCTTTTACTATAGAACAGACAAGGTCTTTGCTTGGAGGGATGCTGTTTCACGGGGATGATGTCTTTAAAAAAATTGGTGAACTTTCCGGCGGGCAGAAGGCACGGTTGGTGTTGTTGAAACTGGTTTTGGACGGTGCTAATTTTTTGGTGTTGGACGAGCCGACAAACCATTTGGATATTTTGGCACAGGAAACGGTGGAGGCGGCATTGTGTGCTTTTGACGGCACGGTGCTTTTGGTTACTCATGACCGTTATTTTGTCAAAGAAATTGCAGAACGGATTTGGGAAATTAAGAATGGTGTTTTGACAGATTATAAAGGCGGGTTTGATTTTTATATTAAGAACAGGGTACAAGATGCTAATGTTAATGTTGAAGATAAGAACAAGAAAACCGATAAAGTGGTTGTTAAAAGCGAAAACACTAATACTGTTGCAGTCCAACAAAAGTATATTGATCAAAAGCAGGTGGAAAAGGTGGAGGAACAAATCAGGGAATATGAGGCAATGCTGAAATATACGGTGAGCAAGATGGAAAACCCGGATTTGGGACAGTGCGAAATGGAAATGTTGACGCAGGAATATAGTGAGTATGAAAAGAAAGTCAATGAGTTGATGGAGAAGTGGGAAAAATTGCAATCATGAAATGTTCAGATTATATGCAAATAGCAATTCAAGAGGCGGAAGTGGCGGCACAAGAGGGGGAAATTCCAGTTGGGGCGGTGTTGGTTGTTAATGGCGAAATTATCACCAAAGCCCACAATCAGCGGGAAACAACTTGTGACGCTACGGCACACGCAGAAATTTTGGCAATTCGTGAGGCATGTGCCAAATTGCAGAACTGGCGGCTGACGGGTGCAGATTTGTATGTAACTTTGGAACCTTGCCCCATGTGTGCGGGAGCCATTGTCAATGCCCGCATTGCCCGTGTGATTTATGGTGCGGCAGACAATAAAGCGGGTGGGGTGGACAGTTTGTTTAATATTGTGAACAACAAAAATCTTGACCACAGGGTTGAGATTTTGTCAGGAATATGTGAAAATGAATGTAAAGCAATTTTGCAAAACTTTTTGCAAAAGAAACGAGGTGAAACTGATGCGTAAATTTGCTCCTGTGAAAAATGCGCCTAAGGACACATTGTTGCCACAACGCAGTACAGTACATAGTGCAGGGTATGATATTTTTATTCCTGAGGATGTAACTATTCCGCCCCATACTTTTTCCAAACTCATTCCTTTAAATATTAAGGTGTATATGGAGCCGGATGAATATTTTGGCATTGTGATTCGCAGCAGTTTGGCAACTACCAAAGGCAAATTGCGGATTAGTCAGGGGGAGGCAATTATTGATGCTGATTATGCTGATAACCCCAATAATGACGGTAATATTGGCTTGATGTTCCGCAATGATGACGACAAGCCGTTTGTGTTTAAAAAGGGTGACCGTTGCGCACAGGGTATTTTTAAAAAATATTTAGTAACTGATGATGACGTTGCAAGTGGTGTGCGTGGTGGCGGTTTTGGCAGTACAGGAAAATAAAAAAATTCCACTCAAATGAGTGGAATTTTTTTATTTTACGAAGAAATTGATTTCCCAATCAGGGACATAGGGGTGTTTCCGCAGATAAATTTGATAATAGGGATTCAGGTCGTGGAGTTTTAGGGGTATGCGGAACAAGTCGGCATCAAAATGGTAACCGGCAATTAGCATTTTGGGTTTGTAACAGCTAATGGTTTTATTGCCTCCTGTCAAAGTTTCTGTTTCTGTACCTTCTATGTCCATTTTGATGTAAGTGGGGATTAAGTTATATTCTTCAACAAGATTGTCAATGGTGTTGGCAGGTACAGTTTCTTTTTGACCGCCATAAACAGATGCCTGCCGCCCGCCCGTGCTGTGAAATGGTACTTGTGTTTGTTCGTTCCACATAGCACAGTTGACGGAATGAAAATTTTTAAGATGTTGATAATTGTTTGTCAGTTTTTGAAAACTGCGGTTGTCCGGTTCAACTGCAAGAATATGGTTGTAATGGTTGTCAGTTAGGGTCAAAAATTCTTTTACAGTATCTCCGTCATAGGCACCAAAATCAAAATAAGTTTCGTTTTCAGTTAAGTTAAAAATGGAGAAATCTACACTACGTTGGGTTGTGTGGTTGAACAGATACTTTATTTTGCCGCTGAATTTGTAGTTAAGCATATCACAAAATACAAAACGGCTGTAATCATCTGCCAACAGATTATATGCCTGTGTCAGTTGAAAATTGTTGTCGTTAAGCCATTTTTTTGTGACAACATCATTATCAAAAAGTCCCAAATGGGGAGCAATGGTGGGATGTTGTTTTGCCAATTGCTGAAAACGTGTTAAGAGTTCAGGCCGTTCGGAAGCAAATGCCAACACCAAAAGAAAATTATTGCCCAAGCGGTCAAGAATTTCATGATAATGTTCAACCTTATATCCACGAAAACTTTGCCCCCGTACAAGTTCGTCGCTGGCAAAAATACCGTCAATTTGTATTTTATGAAGTTCACAAAAATCAATAATCTTATCGGCGGCATTACCCATACCATAAATGACGATGGGCAGGGA
>JAGHTS010000068.1 GCA_018065225.1 Candidatus Phascolarctobacterium caballi | reverse complement strand
GTCCAACAACATCATATTACTAACAACTCCAATTCCCCCGGGAACTGGTGAATATGCCTTGGCTTTTTTATAACACAATGGCGAAATATCACCCACAATTCCTTTTGCAGTCACATTAATTCCCACATCAACCAAAACTGCTCCATCTTTCACCATACTGGGTTTGACAAAATTGGCTATGCCAACCGCCGCCACAATAATATCCGCACTTTGACAAATCTGTGCCAACTTTTTTGTATGTGAATGACAAACTGTCACCGTACAATTTTCCTGTAACAATAAATTTGCCACAGGTTTTCCCACCACATTACTTCGTCCTATAACCACCGCATGCTTACCATCTAATTTAATGTCATAATATTTCAAAGTGGCAAGACAGGCACGGGCGGTTGCCGGTGCCCACCTGCTACGCCCCGCATAAAACTCACCAATGTTAATACTGTTCAAACAATCCAAATCTTTAAAAGGTGCAACAGCATTACCAATAACATTGTCATCAATTTGTTTTGGCATAGGAAATAAAGGCATAATGCCATCAATCTTTTTATCCCTATTCAATTTTTCAATACAACAAACCACCTCTGACTGTTCAACCTTATCGGGAAAAATAAATGTCTTGGCAATTCCACCCAAACTTTCTGTAAGTTTGACAATGCGTTTAAGATAAGCACAACTTGCGCCATCATTTCCCACAAGAATGATGGCTAAAGTTGTACTTTTACCCTGCTTTTTTTTGTTAGTAATTTTTTTGGCAATTTGTTCACGATAAGCGTCCGCAACAGGTTTTCCAAGCAATATTTTTGTTTTCATATTAAAACAGTCCGCTAATTATTCCGTCATCACTGACATCAATCTTTTCCGCTGCCGGCACGGGTGGCAAACCGGGCATTGTCATAATATCTCCCGTCAATACAACAACAAATCCTGCCCCGGCACTTATTCGGCAGTTTTTAATTGTAATCTTAAACCCTTCCGGACGACCCAATTTGTTTTGATCGTCACTAAAAGAATATTGTGTTTTTGCCATACACACAGGCAACTTGCCATACCCCAAATGTTCAAACTCTGCCAATGCCTTATCCGCTTCTGCCGAATAATTAACTCCGTCAGCACCATAAATTTCACGGGCAACCGTTTCAATTTTTTCTTTCAAACTCATTTCGTCAGGATAAATCGGCTTGAAATGTGCCGTACCGCTTTCTGCCAAACGCACTACTTCCTTTGCCAACTCAATGCCGCCGTCACCACCTTTGGCAAACACATCACTTAATGCCACATTTACTCCCATCATAGCACAATGCTCACGCACAACTTCCAGTTCTTCTTTGGTGTCTTGGGCAAAAATATTAATCGCAACTACCAAAGGTACGCCATATTTTTGCACGTTTTCAATATGCTTTTCCAAATTGGGCAACCCACGCTTTACCGCTTCTACATTGGGTGTTGCCAATTCTTTCTTATTCATGCCACCGTGCATTTTTAACGCCCTTACCGTTGCCACCAGCACCACCGCATCAGGTTTCAAACCTGCATAACGACATTTAATGTCAAAGAATTTTTCCGCTCCCAAGTCCGCACCGAAACCTGCTTCCGTAATGGTATAATCTGCCAACCGCATTGCAGTTTTAGTGGCAACCACACTATTGCACCCATGTGCAATATTTGCAAACGGGCCTCCATGAATAATTGCCGGTACATTCTCTATCGTCTGTACCAAATTCGGTTTAATAGCATCTTTCAGCAATGCCGCCATTGCCCCCTGTGCCTTAATTTGTCCCGCTGTAACAGGGTTGCCGCTATAATCATAAGCCACAATAATCTTACTTAATCTTTCTTTCAAATCATGCAAATCTTTGGACAAGCACAAAATTGCCATAACTTCACTGGCAACCGTAATATCAAAACCGTCCTGACGTGGCACTCCATGTGCCTTACCCCCCAACCCGACAACAATCTGCCGCAGTTCACGGTCATTCATATCCACAACCCGTTTCCAAACAATGCGGCGTGGGTCAATATTTAATTTGTTCCCCTGTTGGACGTGATTGTCCACCATCGCACTTAACAACATGTGAGCAGAAGTAATAGCATGAAAATCACCGGTAAAATGCAAATTAATATCTTCCATCGGCACAACCTGACTATAACCTCCGCCTGCCGCCCCACCTTTCACACCCATTCAAGGTCCCAAAGACGGCTCCCTTAATGCCACAATAACATCCTTATTTATCTTTGCCAACCCCTGTGCCAAACCAACTGTTGTAGTGGACTTGCCCTCACCTGCCGGAGTAGGTGTAATAGCCGTAACCAAAACCAATTTACCGGGCTTACCTTCTTTTTCCAAACGCCGAATTAAAGGCATACTCAGTTTTGCCTTATATCTGCCGTACATTTCAATATCATCTTCTTGAATACCTAACTTTTTTGCCACCTCAACAATAGGCAACATTTTTGCTTCTTGAGCAATTTCAATGTCTGATTTAAAAGCCATTTTAACCCCTCCTTAATTTTTATAAAAATAGCCGTACCACTGAACGACTAATCGCCCAGACGGCCGGCTTGTCACAATTCATACTCCAAGTGGTAAACTCCACAAATCCGTCAGTCATATGAATTGTATTTATTATACTACAAATTTACACCATTCTCAACTTTATTTAAACCAAACTTCAATCAATTCATCTTCCGGTACCAATGTATTGGGTTTTGGCAGTTGTTTATATGCCAAACCACTTCCATAAGGTTTTAATTTTAATTTACCCTGCATTGCTTCAGTACAAGCCCGCATATCTATGCCAGTAAAATCAGGTACCCGCAAACGTCCGTCCGCTTCTTCTATCAATTTGGGAATTTTCCTTTGAACAACAAGTTTGCCAATCTCATCAAATCCTTTTAACACTTCCCCCGTCTGCGGCTGAACCCCTTTAGCCGCCAATATCTGTTGCAATGTATTACGAAAAACCGGTGATGCCACCTGTGCCCCATAAAAATCTTTCCCTTGAGGTTCATCTAACATAACCAACATTGCATATTGAGGGGCATTAGCCGGCACAAATCCGACAAAAGAAGCGATATGTTTAGTATCAATATAATCACCTTTTTTTGTCAATTTTTGCGCTGTTCCTGTTTTGCCTGCGATTCTATATCCTTTAATTCCTGCTGCCTGACCACCACCACTTTCCACAACTTCTTCCATCATCCTCCGCATTTGATTTGCCACATCACGGGAAATCGGTCTGCTGATAACATGACGCTTGCCCTCACGCGTAACCTCCCCATTGGGTGCCACAATTTTTTTAACAATATACGGACGTAATAAATCTCCACCATTAGCAATAGCACAAATTGCCCGTAACATCTGCAAAGGTGTAACTTCTATACCCTGACCCAAACTCATAACAGCAATATCTGCTTTATACATATTTTGCCTGTCATGTAAAATGCCTTCTTCTTCCCCGTCCAACTCAATACCTGTGGTCTTGCCAAATCCAAATGCCTCTGTAAACCCAACCAAATTATTTTCACCAAGTTTCAGCCCTATTTCAGCCATACAAGTATTTATCGAGTATTTTATTACTTCACTAAAAGTAACTTCTCCTCTGCCTTTTTTATTCCAATTTTCAATATTAATTTCATTCTCCGCATCACGATAATATCCCTTGTCCATCATCTTGTCATCAGGTTTTACAACACGACACTGCAAAGCCGCCGAACCCACAATTGGCTTGAACACAGAACCGGGTTCATAATTATAACCTATACATTTATTTTGCCAGTCCGTATCTTTATAATCTTCATAATGATTGGGATCAAATGTCGGACGGGATACCATTGCCAAAATTTCGCCCGTATACGGATCCATTAAAATAGCCGCCGCCCCTACTGCTTTGGTTTCTGCCATTGCTTCATCAATTGCACGTTCCAAAGTATATTGCATTTTCATATCCAAAGTTAAATAAACAGTCGGAACAGTATCTTTAATATTATTCAAATCACTGATTATTTCTCCACCCCGTGCATCATAATACACTTTCTGTTTGGAAATTGCCCCCCTTAACTCCCTGTCCAACGAAAGTTCCAAACCGCTGCCACCCCTGTCGTCCATCCCTACAAACCCTAACACTTGGGCAGCAATGCGTTTTTTTGTATAAAACCGTTTACTTTCAGGAATAAAATGCAAACCGTTCAACTTATATTTTTTTATGGCTTCACGAACTTGTCTTGATTCGTCAGGATTCAAAGTACGCTTAATCCATACAAACGAACTGTTTTGTGTACATTTGTTCCAAACATCTTTTTCCTGCATATGCAGAATTGGTGCTAAAATCTCAGCTGTAAATTGTGCCAAGTTGCCATCACCAGCGTCTTTTTTTTCCAGTTTAAAAATCTGTGACGGGTCAACATAAAGCGATTCGCACATTATACTTACCGCCAGTTCATCACCATTACGGTCTAAAATATGTCCTCGCGGGTTCCCCTGATTATTACTATATGCAAGTTGCCGTTCAGCATCTTTGGCAAAATCACTGCCACGCCATAATTGCAGATACATCAATCTCAATAATATCGCCCCAATAAACAAAAGTACAAATGTCATGACTATCCGCAAACGTTTTTTAGATTCAGTTAAAGTAAAACTCCATCTCATCTTTTATTTCCTTTAATTATCTGCCATGACCGACGTCTCTCAATTGGTGATTGCTGTTCCATTTTTGCTGTTTCCGCCTGTTCTTTTTCCATTTTACACTCATTATCATAAACAGATAAAACCAAACCCAATCCTAACGAGGAAGCAAACATACTGCTTCCTCCATATGAAATGAATGACAATGGCACACCAATAATTGGCAAAAGTCCGCAAACCATTGCCATATTGGCAACCGCCTGACCTACTACTAAAAATATTATCCCGCTTACAAGCAAAAAACCTGTTGGATCAGTAGTCCTTTTTGCAATTGTCCATAATGCAAACCCCAAAAGAACAAAGAGGGCAATTATTAATGTTGCCCCAACAAAACCATTTTCCTGACAAAAAATAGCAAAAGCAAAATCAGTATGCAATTCCGGCAAAAAAAACAACTTTGCTGTACCTGCACCCCAATCCGTCCCAAAATACCCGCCACTGCCGATAGCAATAAAACTTTGTACCATCTGATACCCATTGCCAGTAGGATCCTGCCACGGGTCAAGCCACATTAACACACGATTAAATCTATAGGAAGCATGCCAAATAAAAGTTACCGCAATACCCAACACTACTATTCCTGCTAATACAATTTGCGAACGCCTGACTCCGGCCAACAAACACAATAGTGCCGGCAAACCAAAAATAATGCCTGCTGTTCCCATATCAGGCTGCACAAACACTAATGCTGCAAAAACAATTGACCATAAAATACAATATCCTGCCGGTGCGTGAAAAACATTAGCACGTCTGCCCGCCAAAAGATGTTTGCCTAACATACTGCTGCTTAACAATACAATAAATAATTTTGCAAACTCCGACGGTTGCAAATGAAAAAAACCGAAATCTAACCACCGCTTAGCAGCATTTATTTCCGGTCCAAACACCAAAACACAACCAAGTAATAAAAAAATTGCTCCGCCAAAACATAACAAAACATTTTGTTGCAGGAAAAATTTATAACCAATTTTACGCATTACCCAAAATGCCCAAATACTTGCCAAAGCAAACATAATATACCGTGCAACAAAATGGTAACTGTTGTCCATTTCTGACGTAGCATAAACAAAACTTGCACTGTAAACATTTACGCAGCCAACTGCCAACAACAAGCCAAAACAAACCAAAACTGCATTTTTAGGATTATCAAAACAAAAAAACTTTTTGTTCATTTTTTACTATTTAACATTGGCAAATGCCCTACTCTATACATTGCCACTCTCTCAATATCAGCATCAGTATAATCAATCCCTAATGAATTTAAAACATCTCTCGGTTTCAAACTCCCATCTTGAAAAATCTGTATTTCAAAATCTAAAACTATTTCTCCTTTTCGTATTTCGCATTTAACTTCATTTACAAAATCTTTAATATTTACTTCCTTAAATTTTTCTTTATGTTTCGGTACTTGTTTTCTATAAATTACTTTTGTGGAATTATTGAAGTTATTAACTGCTGCAGAAAATTTATCCCCATCTCCACAAAGATGCACTTTGTATTTGCTAAATCCTGCCTTCGCCATCAATGGCGGCTCATTACTTGCAACCACATCTGCATCAATAATTCTAATACCATTCGGCAACGCCTTTTGTAAACATTCCATTGCAATATTAACTTCAATATCTTTTGCCATTTCCATTTCTACAAATTCAGCACTTGACACTATACCTACTCCTAATGCTGAAGCAAGTGAAAATTTTAAATGCGGATTAAACCCAGAAGAATATTCCACTGGTAACTCTGCCCGTCGGATACTACGCTCAATCGCTCTTAAATAATCAAGATGACTGACAAACCTAATATCTGCATCCTTAGTAATTTGCATTCTGATTTTCACTTTTTTTCTCTCCGTAATCAACAACCTTTACCCCCAACATCTGACAAACTCCACATCCTTTACAAACAGTACGACGGCAATCTTTAGTTAATTGTTGTTTTTGTGCTTTTCTCCATTCTGACAACAAAAACTCTTTAGATACACCGGGTGAAGTATGCTCCCAAGGAAATCTTTCATTCAAATCCCGTTGACGCGAAGTGTAAAAATCCATATTCAGATCTGCATCTTGCACTGCTTGTTGCCAACGATCAAAACTAAAATGATCACTCCAACCGTCAAAACGTGCACCCGCCTTCCATGCATTATAAATTACCTGTCCAATTCTTCTGTCACCGCGAGCAATCAATGCCTCAATTACACTTGTTTGTGCATCATGATATTGGAAAACGACATTTTTTATTTTTAATGCGTCTTTTAGTAACATTTGTTTACGTTGTATTTCTTCAATACTATTTTGTCCAAACCACTGAAATGCTGTATATGGTTTAGGAACAAAAGCAGACGCACTTACTGTCACCCTGCATCCATGTTTACCAGTAACCTCATAATATTTATATTGTACACTCTTAACCAAATTGGCAATCGCTAAGATATCCTCATCAGTTTCAAAAGGCAACCCTATCATAAAATAAAGTTTTACAGCTGACCAACCATTTTCAAAAGCCGCAGTTACTGCCTTTAATAAATCTGCTTCCGTTACCCCTTTGTTTATAATGTCACGCATTCTTTGAGACCCTGCTTCCGGTGCAAAAGTCAATCCACTTTTACGTACAGCATTAACCTCTTTGGCAACAGCAACACAAAACGAATCGATCCTTAAACTGGGAAGGGAAACACTCACTCGCTTATCACGAAATTCCTCAATCATATTATGTACCAAAGGAACCAAATTACTATAATCTGCACTTGAAAGTGAAAATAAAGAAATTTCATTATAACCAGTATTTTTTACCAATTGCCTGCCTAACTCTAATAACTTTTCCAAACTCCGTTCTCTCACCGGACGATAAATCATTCCGGCATTACAAAATCTGCAACCTCTGCTACACCCACGAAAAATCTCTAACATTATTCTGTCATGAACAATTGCCGCAAAAGGGACGACTGGAGAAACAGGAAAATCAACAACATTTAAATCAGAAACTATTCTTTTATATATTGTTTTAGCTTGACCATTAATTGTTTCCACTTCAGAAACTGTTCCATCTTCATTATATTGAATATCAAAATAACTTGGAACATAAATGCCTTTAATCTTTGCCGCCTGTTTTAAAAATCCATTTCTTCCACCAATTTTCCCTGCTTTCTTCCAGTTTTCATATAAACGCATTATTTCAATTAAAGCATCTTCCCCATCGCCAATAATAGCCAAATCAATAAACTCAGCTAATGGTTCACAATTAAAAACACAAGGCCCACCAACAATCACAAAGGGTTCATCGCAATTTCTATCCTTTGCTTTAATTGGTATACCACCTAATTCAAGCATATTCAATATATTTGTATAACTTAACTCATATTGTAAAGTAAATCCAACAAAATCACATTCATACAATGCTCTCTTTGTTTCCAACGTACGCAAAAATAAATCTTTTTCTCTAATTACCTGCTCCATATCAGTCCACGGAGCATACACTCGTTCCGCAGCTAAATTTTCTTCTTTATTAACTAAGTGGTATAAAATTTTAAAACCAAGATAACTCATACCTACTTCATAAACATCAGGAAAAGCCAAAGCAATCCTAACATTAACATTTTGCTTAACAATACTTGCAAATTCACCCCCAATATATCTGGATGGATGCTCTATTTTATTAAGTACATCAATTGACAAATTTTCCATTTTAAAATTTTAACTTAACATTTCTTGCAGAAATATTCAAAAGTAATGCTACCCCCATAATATTTGTAAGCAAGGATGAAACCCCATATGACAAAAATGGTAACGGAACGCCAGTTACAGGCATAATGCCTATTGTCATCCCAATATTAACCAAAATATGAAACATAAACATGCTTGTTATCCCAACAGCCAATAATACACCAAAATTATCTTCCGCTTTTAATGCTATACGAATGCCACGCCATATAATTATCGCATACAAAAATAAAATAACACTTACACCAATAAACCCAAATTCTTCCCCAGCCACCGCAAATATAAAATCTGTATGATTTTCCGGCAAAAAATTTAATTGTGATTGAGTGCCAGCCAACCATCCTTTACCAAACCAACTACCAGAACCAATAGCTATCTTAGATTGTATTACATGATATCCACTGCCAAAAGGATCAATTTCCGGATTTAAAAAAACCATTATACGCGACTTTTGATAATCTTGTAAAACAAAATTCCATATAGCAGGGGCTAAAGCCAAAAGTGAAATTACAACTTTTATCATCCACTCATAACGGAACCCGCTAATAAATATCATCCCTAACAAAATGGCTATCAAACACAAACTTGTTCCCAAATCCGGTTGTCTTAAAACCAAAATAAAAGGGATAAAAATAAATCCGAACACTTTTATGTAATCAGCAAAATCCTCCAACCACTCAATACGATGTTCCATAAAAGCAGCTAAACAAACAATCATAAACAATTTTGAAAATTCTGATGGTTGAAAACTAAATGAACTTATTTGCAACCATCTTTGTGCACCCAATTGACTATGCCCAAAAAACATAACAACTAAAAGCATTAAAACATTAACTCCATATATGTAAGTCATATATTGTTTTAGTCCCCGATAATCAAATGCTAAAGAACAACCAGTTAAAGCCACGCCAATTATAAAAAAAACTATTTGCCTTTGCATATGCCAGCTTTGAGCAGTTTGAGCATAATTATATGTAGCACTATATATCAACATTAATCCAAAAAATACAAGTGCAAACACCGCAATAACTAATAACCAATCAATTTTTTGTACAATTTCTTTTATACTCATAATATCTTATGCTTTTAAGCTTTTATGTTTGGGTAACCAGCCACGTTCACGAAAATATTCTTCAAAAATATGATATACAATCGGTCCCGCTGATACAGACCCATAACCACCTTGTTCAACTATTGCCACTACACATAATTCCGGATTATCTACCGGACCATAAGCAACAAACAATCCATGATCCCGCCCATGAGAGTTTTCCGCTGTACCTGTTTTCCCCGCAATTGGTTTTGGCAATGTACGAAAATAAGCCGCTGTACCACCTTCCCTTGTAGTCGCACTCATTCCCTGCTGCATATAATTCAATGTTGTTTGAGAAACATCTATATGCTTTGCTTCTGTCCGTTTTGGAATTTGAAAAACCGTCCCGTCAGGATTTGTAATATTTTCAACTAAATATGGCTGATAATGTATACCCCCATTAGCAACAGAACTTAACATTACTGCAAGTTGTAACGGCGTTGACAAATTAAATCCTTGCCCAATTGCGGCATTAAAAGTGTCTCCCAAACGCCAACCTTCATTCCAAATCTTACGTTTAACTTCCTTAGAAGCAACCAATCCTTTTGATTCATCAGGCAAATCTATCCCCGTTAATTTTCCGAAACCATAAATACGGGCATACTTGGAAATAATATCAATACCAACACGATTTGCCAATTCATAGAAATAAACATTATCTGACATAGCCAACCCACGTATAAAATTTAGCCACCCTAATACTTCTCCCCCTGCGTTACGCATAGTTGGCACCAACGGATGAAATCCTCCGTCATAAATCAATTCATCTAATGTAACTTTTTTTTGCTCAAATGCCGCCGAACCTGTAACAATTTTAAATGTAGAACCCGGTGGATATTCTCCGGCTATTACCCTGTTTAACTGTGGCAAATTGGGGTCTGTGTTAATTGTATTCCATTGTTTTTCTGTCATCCCTTCAACAAAAAAATTGGGATTATAATCAGGGACACTCAACAATGCCCTTATAGCACCAGAACGTGGGTCTAACGCCACAACAGCTGCCGCATAAGCATTTGGTGCTTTCTTTGTGCGACGTAAATTTTCTAAATGGCGTTTTGTAAAATTCTCAAGTTTTTTTTGCATTTCATAATCAATGGTTAAATGCAAACTTTTACCAGGTTCCGGTCTGACATTATCATAATTTCTTACAACAGAACCTGTTACATCAACTTCTTCTAAAGTATATCCATCAACACCCCTCAAAACCTTATCATAATATTTTTCTAAGCCACTTTTACCGACAATACTGCCGACAGTAACATCATTATATAATTTATTTTCAATTTCATACTCGCTAACTTCACCAACATATCCAATTGTATGTACACCAAAATTATTATAAATATATTTTCTTTCAGGATACACCATCAGTAAAACATTACTCAAATTTTTTCTTTCTTCTTCAAACTTCGTTAACATCTGTGGAGTTATATGTGTTCTTAAAATAATTGGCTCATAACTATCTTTATTCTGCTGAATTCTTGCCTTTATCATCTCTACTGACAAACCAACAACCCTGCTTAACCTTTCTAACAAGTCATCAGAATAACTTTTTCGTCTTTGTAATGCTATTGCATAACCCGGGTAATTATTAACTAGTTCCCTCCCCTTTGAATCATAAATCATTCCTCTTGCAGCAAAAATTTTAGTCTGTCTTAACCGGTTTTCATCAGATTGTGACAAATAATAATTCCCATGTATCAATTGCATATATATGACCCTTGCAAACAATATACAAAAAAATACACCGCAAATAAAAGAAAAAACTCGCAATCTTTTTATAACTTTTTCCCGTATAAAAATCATTGTTATATATTTTCATCCTTACTATTCATATTATCTGAATATTCCCGTTTATATCTTAACCCATCTTGTGATTTTCTATATTCCTGACGTAATTTATTTCTTTCATCTTTAGCCACCGCTTCATAAATAGTTTCACCATCAGTTACCCACTGTGTAATTTTCTTTACCGCCCAAAACACAGGAATACCCAAAAGCATATTCATAATAATGTATCCCACGCTATCCCATAAATAGTTTGGCAAAAATTGAAAAGAAGATATTCCCGATAAGCATAAAGGTATTGCTGATACTTTTACTAACATACTCAATACTCCAATTACAGGAATATGTGCCACATATTCATCACTAAACACTCTTTCTTTTATCACACCCATTCCATACCCGACTAAACTACGTGTAAACATATGAAATCCCCAAAATCCGGGAATCATTGCATCTTGCAAAAAGCCAACAAAAAAACCAGCTAAAAAGCCAGCAATTTCACCATACATCAAAGAGAAAAAATATATTAACGGCAACAGAACATCAAATGAAGGCCATTGTGGCCAAATTAACCATAATGAACCTTGCATTAGAAAAAATACAATAAAAACTGCTATCCATATAAGTTTTCTCATAACTTCTTCCCTGTTTCATATGTATCCAAATTCACCTTGTCCACAAAATCAGTAATCACAAATACATATTCTACTCTGTCTAAATCTACATACGGATCTATATTTGCTTCTTTTACCAACCCGGCAGCATCCATTTGCACTGATAAAACCTTCCCCACATAAATATTTTTAGGATGTTTCCCGCTATACCCGTTTGTAACTATAATATCATCATTTTTTATGTCCGCTTCTCTGGCAATATGTTCCATCAACAGCGTGTTGTTTGTTTCATGTATCCCATGTATAACTCCAGATGTTTTGATATCTGTCCGAAGAACTTTAACACCAATCCTGCATTCAGGATTAGAAATCAAAATTACTCTTGCATAATTGTCATAAATATCATTCACCAACCCAACAATACCATCTTCAGTAACAACCAACATATCCTTTTCAATTTTATCTGTTTTACCGACATTTATATAAACCGCATCCCGTAAATCTCCAAAATTACCGGCTATTACTTTTGCTGCCAGCAATTTTTGTCCTTTATGCGATTTTTTATATTCCAATAAATTTCGTAAAGCTTTATTTTCCGAACGCAGCAGAACTAAATCTACATTATCTTCCCGTAATTTTCTGTTTTCCTGTTCTAAAAATTCATTTCTATTTCTCAAGAACAATAGTGCCCGGCCAAAATCACGTATGCTGTCACCACCATGTAAAACGGTATTAATACCTTCTTCTATTGGTAAAACCACTGCTGCCACAGTTTGATTAACTAACGGGAAACGACGTCCTCCTGCTATTGCCAATATCAATATTGCTGATAAGGTAACAGCCACTAATATTAACGTCATAAATCTTTTATTCATAATTATCAGCTTTCTATCAAAAAGCCTTTCCTATATGCATCGATATTTTCTACTACCACACCAGTACCAAGCGCAACGCAGCTCAATGCATCTTCTGACACGAATACGGGTATCTTTGTCTCTGAGGAAATAAACCTGTCCAAATTGCGCAACAATGATGTACCGCCTGTCATAATAATGCCGTTTGACATTATGTCAGCAGCCAATTCCGGTGGTGTTTTTTCCAATGTACTTATCACTGCATTCACTATTACACGTACAGGTTCATCAATTGCTTCGCAAACATCATTTGACGTTACCACTAAATTTTTTGGTAATCCCGTACGTAAATCCCGCCCGCATATTTCCATTTTTAACGGATTGTCACTATACATTGCATCACCAACTTCTATTTTGATTTCTTCTGCAGTGCGTTCACCGATTAACAAATCATATTTTTTTCTTATAAATAGTTGTATCGCCTTATCTAATGCATCGCCACCGGCATGAACACTTATTTTTTCAACAATACCCCCTAAGGAAATGACTGCCACTTCACATGTACCGCCACCAATATCAACAATTACATTTCCCCAAGCATCTTGCACCGGTAAGCCTGCCCCTATTGCAGCTGCCATTGGCTCTTCAATTAAATATGCCTCACGTGCGCCTGCCTCCAATGCCGCATCAATTACTGCACGCTTTTGTACTTCTGTAACGCCACTTGGTACACCAACCAAAACCCTTGGACGGATAAATGTGTTTTTTCTCATTGCCCGTTTGATAAAATATTTAAGCATTGCCTGAGCGGTTTCATAATCACTAATTACACCGTCACGCATCGGACGTACCGGCATAATATTCCCCGGAGCACGTCCCAACATTCTCTTTGCTTCCGCACCAATAGCCAAAACTTCATTTGTATTGATTTCTATTGCAACTACTGATGGCTCACGTATAACTATACCTCTGTTTTTAACATGAACCAATGTATTTGCTGTTCCCAAATCAATACCCATATCTTCGGACATTTTATTGAAAAAATTAAAAAAAGAAAATTTTGAATTCATTTTCACCCTCCATTATCTTTTTCAAACTGGTATTACTTGCTAATACTTGCTTTTTATATAAGACCATTATCAGAAAAACTATAATATTCTCCATCTCCAATAATGACATGATCCGCTAATGGTATATTCATAACATTTCCGGCATCATACAACATTCTTGTAACATTTCTGTCGTCCTGACTTGGTGACGGTTCACCACTTGGATGATTATGCACTACTATTATTTTTGCTGCATTAAATAAAACAGCCTGTTTAAAAACTTCCCGTTGATGTACCAGTGAACCATTTAACGTACCTTTAGAAATTTCCCGAACACCTAATAACTTGTTTTTATTATTCAATCCTAACACATAAAAATGTTCCTGCACCTCATCACGCAAATCTGGGGCTAATAAATTATATACATCTTCAGGTTTGGAAATGGATTTTTGCGTAAATCTTGTTTTTTTGGCAATACGTCTTCCCAACTCAATCGCCGCCAACAACACAGAAGATTTATGTTCGCCACCCAATCCTTTGATACGCTTAAATTCCTGCACTGTATTCATGTGCGCCAATTCGGTATATAAACGCCCATTAGCTGTTAATTCGTCAGCAAACTCTAAAACACTTTTACCTCTATACCCCGTACACAATAAAATTGCAATGATTTCACTGTCACTTAAACTGGCTGCCCCCAATCTTTCCAAACGTTCTCTTGGCCATTCCTCTTTGCCTTCTTTAGGTTTAGTCATTCTGTCCTACTTTCAACTCCTTCAACATATTATCTACTGCCATAACATCTAAACCGATAACATTATCATAACTGCCAACAAAATGATCTATCATAAAGCCATCGTCATCTTGTATGCCATAACTTCCTGCCTTATCTAACGGTTTGCCTGTTGCCACATATCTGTCTATCTGTTCGTCAGTTAACTTTTTAAAATACATCTCTGTTTTACTGACTTTGCTTAATATCTCTCCCCGATAAGCAATCACCATACCTGTTAATACATCATGCTTTCTGCCTGACAAATGTTTTAATGTTACTTTTGCATCTGCTGCATCCTTAGGTTTACCAATGATTTCACCATCAAGTACTACCACAGTATCTGCACCTAATACAGGAATTTCATCCCCCATTTGCCGGACGATTTCCATGCACTTGCCCTTTGCATTAACACTTACCACTTCTTTGGCATTATTTACAATATTTCCAATTTCCTCAAAATGTGCCGGGCATACTGCCAATTTGTATCCTGCTTTACGCAACAGTTCCTGCCGTCTTGGTGACTGGCTTGCTAAAATAATTCTCATTCTTTAGTGTCTTTATTTTCAACAACCTGTTCTGTTGTATTTTCCTCAAATTTGATATTTTTCATTTCAATTTCCACAATAGTTGGTTGTGCCCCCTCACGCACAGCATCACGTTGAAAAATTCTGGCATAATTGATCGTTACTCCCAACCATAACACCACAGCAATTATCATAAACCACAAAGGGTCTTTCTTAAAAAACGTTGCGACACTATGACCACATGCCAAACCTGCCAAAATCCCCAATACAGGGAACCCATAAGTAATCAGTTTTGCTTTTCCGGCACTTAATTCCTGATATTCCACACCAACTATTTGTCCTGCTTGTGCCGAAATCGGATTCCAGCAATCTAAATATTTGGGCAAATGTTCAACAGTAGTCCTTGTTTTGTCAACTTTAACTTCTGCCCTTTCACCCTGACGTTTCATTACCATTCCCCAAATTTCTGCCATATTCTTTCTCCTTGCTCTTATATTTCAGTTTGTTTTAATAAGGGAATTTAAAAATATACCAGTACCCAAACCCAAATATTCCCCCATACATCAGTATTGCCACCAAAAAACCCGGTATTGTACAAGGGTAACCGTAATTCAAATATTCACCAAGAAATCCCCGTTTATTGAAAAATGTATATTTCTTACGTTTATGAAACCACTTATTCCGACGTTCCTGTCCTAAAATAAAAGATATTATGTAAATGTAGACAAACGCCCCCAAACAAATCAACAATAAACGGTGCAAAATCAGTTGGCCGTCAACATTTTCAATGCCTGTCATTTAGGTACCCCCTCTGTTAATTGTAAAAATTTCCCGGGTAATTCTTTACGCAATTGTTTCATAAATTCATCGCTTGCTTTAAATATTACACCTGTCAATTTATTTTTCTTGCCTTTGGTATAGCACAACAATCGTTGTGGATTAGCATCCAGTGAAGAATATCTGTGATAATATTCTTTAATTTTAGTTTTACGGAAAAAACTTCTTACATATTTGTCGGTATAACTTTCTGTTCTTGACAAATCTACTTCATAATGACCAGTAATTCCCAATCCCCTGCTAATTACAACCAAACGTCCGGGATATAAAATGAGTTCATATTTCCACATTACCCGCCATATCCACAATCCTAAAATAACTGTGTCCATTCCAAAACCCATTAAACTGATTTGCCCAAACTTGGTGTAATTGTAATATTCCAGACCGTAAAGGCAAAATATTAATAGTAATGCCACCACTGCCCATAATTTACGGTCACCGGCTGCTACAGTTTCTTCACGATATATTTCTTTTTCATCAGCGGTGTTTTCCATTGTCAGTTATTCTCCTTATACTCAAATACCATATCCCTGATTCTGACTGTCTGCCCTTCTTCACAGCCACGTTCTTTTAACGCTTTATCAATTTCCAACCTTTTCCAAATAAGTTGAAAACGATATAATGCCTCCCTGTTGTCAAAATTGGTCATCGCAACCAACCGTTCAATATTCTTACCCCTAACTTCCCAATCTGTATCATTACCTACTGCTATATCAAAACTGTCAGGGTCAATTTCATCAAACCGTTCTAACTGTTCCTCATCTTCTTCAGGCACATATTGTTTAATAAGTTCAAAAGCCCGATACATTAAATTTTTTAATCCTTCGCCGGTTGCCGCACTAACTTGAACAATATCATAACCTTTTGCTTCCACATATTTTTTTAATCGTTCAAAATTTTCTTTTGCCTCCGGCAAATCCATTTTGTTGGCAACTACCAGTTGTTTCCGCCCTGCCAACCTTTCACTGTACTCTGCCAATTCAAAATTAATTTTATCAAAATCG
>JAGHTS010000136.1 GCA_018065225.1 Candidatus Phascolarctobacterium caballi | reverse complement strand
CCGACAGGCTGAAAATCCCTTTCGCATACTATGACCGTATGCGTACGGAAAACCCCAACCTGTTGGACACCAACGTCAACAGCTGGCTCCAACGCAACCCTTAAACCCGTATGCTCCGTATTCTGGGCGGAAAAATGCCACGTAAAGCTACCGTTGATAGACTTATCCAAAAAGCTGCCAAAACTAAAAGACATGCTGATATTAAAGCAGCTGCAGATGCCAACCCGTTTCAGCCGTTAAAAACAACTAACTCAAGACGTGTAATTGATATTGATCCAATGATAACAAAGGAAATCATTGACTATCTTGCCTATCAGGATGCTTACGCATCCAAGCACTCCAATTTCAAGAATGAATGGAATATTTTATTCACTACAGGAATTGGTACACCGATTGATGAAAAGAACTTCCGTACCAGATACTTTGATAAGATACTCAAAGAATCCGGAATACAGAAGCCTTTATCTTTGCACAAAATGCGTCATACCCATGCAAGTATATTGTTAAAACACGGAATTGACATCTCTGTTGTCAGCAGAAGATTGGGACACGCTAACCCAACCATTACCTATAATATTTATGTCCATGTATTACCGGAATCCATGGCAGAAGCAGGCAAGGTTTGGTCAGAAATTATGACTAAAAAAGCGAGTTAAAAATCCAGTCAAAATCCAGTCAAAATTTATATAGCAAAATAGGACATGAGCGTTTGTGTGAAATTTTGAAAAGTCTCAAAACTTGTCTCAAAACTCATAAACACGCTATGTGACTGGTTTTAGACCGTGCAAATCATGTCGCAGAGCCATTTCCCAAGTCCGGCTCCTAAGCAGGGGGTCGTGGGTTCAACTCCCGCCAAGGTCACCAAAAAAAGTGCTGTGGTTTTCAACCACAGCACTTTTTATATTTAACCGATTAAAATGCAAAAATCAAATTGGCAAAAAGCCGTCTAAGGATTTTGTCTTGTGACTAATTTCATTAATCTTATGTTGGGAATCGGACAATTGGAAACTATACCCCAATGCCAACGCCGCTTTTTCTGTGAACGCATAACGCAAATCAACTTGCCCGCCACAATATTTTTCTTTGGACACATCGGTATATAAGAAATAACCGACTCCGGCGTTAAACCCCAATTTATCATTTATTTGTTTATAAACGCCGACTTTAACGCAACCGAAACCGTCATTATTGCTGCCATTGTTCAAACTATTGGTATAATCACCGCTAATATAGGGGTCGGCCCAATCCAATTTTTTGCCGTATGTTAAAGATAAATCAAAATATTTGCTTAATTTATCGGCCCTGTCATCATTGTCCTGACAATAATCAAAAGAGCCGGAAAAGAATGTTTTGCCGTCATCAACAAATTTTTGTTCTAAACCTAAATACCAATATTTGTCTTTAAAGTTATCATCAACAAGACCTTTATAATCATAAGCGCCATGATAATATCCGCCTATAAAAACCAGTTTGTCTGTAATTCCAAGTTCAATGTCTTCTGTAATAACATCTGCTTTAGGATTACCATATAAACGCTTTGCCGCTGTTGATTTCATCTTAACGTTATAATGAGTATAAGCGGTGCTTGACTTGAACTGTCCCTTGTCCGGAACATAAAACGGGTGGGTAATGGGGTATTCATTGGCATAAGCCGTCATTCCCAACAAAAGTGTTGCTGCACATGTTGCAGCTATAACTGATTTTTCATAATCTGCCTCCCAAAATTCTTTTTAAGATATTTAGATTGTAGTCCAAACATTCCGGCAATGTCAATAGTGTCCTTTCTACAAAAACGGGCTGTGGTTTTTCAACCACAGCCCGTCGTTCTATATCTAACTAATTAGAACGCAAAAGTCAGATTAGCAAAGAATCCATCATAAGTTTTTGTTTTAAAATTTACATCCCCGAAGTCACCAACATTAACTTTATGCATAGAATCCGACAATTGGAAACTATATCCCAAAGTCAATGCCGCTTTTTGTGTAAACGCATAGCGTAAATCAACCGTCGCCCCCAAAAACTTTTCTTTGGTGGCATCAGTATTATAGAAATAATCAAGATTTGCATCAAATCCCAATTTGTCATTTATTTGCTTATAAACACCACCTACAAAATATGCATAAGCATCATTATCACTGCCTCTGTTCATACTGTTGGTATACTCAACTGAAATATAGGGATCTGCCCAATCCAATTTTTTACCATATTTCAAAAACAAATCATAATACTTAACACCCTTGTCAACGCTATCACCATTATATTGGCAATAATCAAAATTACCATAGAAAAATGTTTTGCCGTCGTCAATAAATTTATCGCCCAAGCCAAGATACCAATAATGGTTCTTGTCAGTATCATCATATATTCCTTTAAAATCCAATGCCTCGTGGCAATAACCGCCAATCAATATAAGTTTGTCTGAAATCCCGTAACCAAGGTCTTCAGATACAATATCTACCTTATACTTGTTGCCACGCAATTGTTTGGCAACAGGAGATTTCAATTTGCAATCATAATGACTGTAACTGGTACTTGAAACAACCTCACCCTTATCAGGGAGATAAAATGGATGGGTAACTGGGTATTCATTGGCATAAGCCGTCATTCCCAACAAAAGTGTTGCTGCACATGTTGCAGCTATAACTGATTTTTTCATAATCTGCCTCCTAA
>JAGHTS010000119.1 GCA_018065225.1 Candidatus Phascolarctobacterium caballi | reverse complement strand
ACCTTCCTTTCTTTATTGGTTTTGTGGTGCTAACTAAATCTTAAAGAAGCTTGGTTCTCTTTTCAATTTGTTTTTTAGAGTTTACACATAATATTTTACACTACCTTTTTGTCTTACAGTTTACAACACAATGATATTCACTTTCTGGATAAATTGTATCGTCATTAAGATGTAAAAAGCCGTTTCTATTTAAACAGAAACGGCTTTTTGCTGTCCACTTTTTTGACTGGTTTACACAAATCTAATTGTGCCACCGCCTTTTTTTATCGGCATCAGAACTCAAAGTTCATGTTCACATTATATCTGTTGTTCTTGGACTTTCTGCCTTTCATATAGGTGTAACCGAGCTGGATTATAAACCCGTCCTTGCGTACGACAAACCCAGCATTAGTGAACAAACACCCATCGTCCATTATTTCATACTTAAAGTTTTCCGCAACTCCACCATACGCCACTTTCATCTTGTCTTTCACATCACCTATATTGAAAATATAACCTGCTTCTACAAATGGTCCGAAATGCCACCCGCCATAAGTTTCTTTGAATGCTCCTGCCTTAAAGCCTACAGGTATGCTTACTATTTCCGCTTTTTTGGAACCGTATTTCATATCCAGGTTGTTTTCGTAGCTCTTGCTTTCCATATGCAGGTACCTTGCCCCTGCATATGGGGTGAACTGCTTGTTTTCCGTGCCGAACATTTTTTCTACCTGTATTCCGGCACTGAATGTGTCAACCTTGGGTTTGGCGATTATTTCAACACCATTGTTGTCCTGTTTTATGTCATTTTTGCCATGAGTATAGTTAACATCCATTAATAATATAGTGTCGTCTGCTATATCTTTTCTTTCATAGAGGCCAACGCCGTAATAATCCACATCATTTCTGGTGCTTACACCCCCACTGCTGCCGTTGGCATCACCGTCGGCATACATTACCGCAAGTCCGCCTATACTGTCCTCTTTGCTCCAAAGATCAGCCCCAACTGTCGCCCCTTTAACATTGAGATCATATTTTGCTTTTATACCAACAAATTTTAACCCGTCCACTTTTTCTTTACTATTGACGTAAGATGCCCAAACTTCTTTTTCCATACTGTCATAATTTTTAAATTTAAAGTCACGTACTTCATGTACAGGCATTATCTCTTCCTGCTTGCCTACTGCAACAGTCTCCACTTCTTTATCTGTTATAAAGTCCCTAATTTGCGGTGCATCACCTAAATCATACACTGTGTTCTGAAGTCTGAGTGCCGGTTCCCTGTCTATTGTCCTCAAAAGTGAAGGTCTTTCTGTTATTCCCAGACGACTGTACATGTTTTTACCAAATGTCTGCACTATGGTAGCCAGTCCATGCATTACACCAGCAGTTTCACCTATGTTAGCGGCAGCATTCAGCATGCCTACGCCTTTTTCCCTGCCACCGGAACTACCACGCAAATTGAGGACACTCTTCAACCATTTGTTAGCTTCTGTGCCTTTTTCCCGCAACATTTTGTCAAATATTCCACTTGCCGCTATATTGCCAGCACCATACACTGCTTCAACCGTGTTATATTCAGCCCTTAACACATAATTACTGAAATCTGCATTTTGAGTATCATAAACAAGCCTGTAAATGGCATCACTTGCATAAATATTCTCTTCATTCCAAAGAATGTTCTCTTTTGCATTACCTATTTGAACATTAGAATGCACTATTGTGTACTTATTACCTTCTGCAAAATCATCAGACACTACTACCAATTTCCCGTCAGGTGCGACTTCAACGCATGGTTTGCCATCGGAAGATCCCACGTCTACCACAGCAGGGCCTCCATTACTGGACTTAACAACAAGTACCGACCCTTTCTGTAAAATAAGTCCGGATGTTGTAATATCAGATGCCCTGGCCGCTACACCCAACTTGTGCGTCCCTGTCAACATTACTTGTTCACCAAGCGCAAGAACACCAAGTCCGTCGCGTACACCTTCAGTCGGAGAATAATCTATATTGGCAACTGCAAGCGCTTCTCTTAATGTATCATCATCCATTTTATACTTAAGTACAGATCCGTCTGTCTGCGCCCCTACAGGATCATCACCATTAAAAGATAAACTGTCTGTTATTGAAACGATGCCAGGGTCAACCCATAACCCTTCACCAGTAAAGGATTTGATTGTAACAATAGTATTATATACATTTACATTTCCATCAGAAACAACTTCCTGCAAAGTGCCTGAATTACCAAGTACTTGCGCGTTTCTGTCGCCTAATTCAAATAAGCCATTGGATTCAACTTTAACATTGGTAGGTACAGCTTTATTTTTTTCATCTACTACTACGCCGCCGTCTTTCGTGCCTACTAATGTCACTCTATTATTTGTATTATCACCGCCAACAACAACTGTAACTTCCCGATTACTTGCATCTGCCGATATCTGTAAATTCTTTGCCCCGACCTGACTGTTATCAATAAATTGAATATTTGTTACCACTTCCGGAGTTAATGAATCTACGTAATCAATATCACAGTCATTTACTACTTTAATGGTCTTTGCCAGCTGATCACCTACCGGTGTGATTTTTGCTTTCGGATCATCGCTTTCAACTCCGGCTACAACTGTAGGTCTCATCTCTTTCATAACAACATTGCCATTATTGACTTCTCCATACACCACCAAATCTTCAATGGTATCATCAATGAGCATTTTTCCGCCTATAAATATCGTCTTTTCTCCTATTCCACCTTCATCTCTTCCTTTGTTAAGCCGCATCAAATCACTTGCATGGTAAACCTCTTCATCTCCCAGACGTATTGCAACCACACTGTTGCCCTCCATATTGATACTGCCTATTAATGCACTGATATTTTCGTCATCAAGCACTTTATAATCACTGCTTAAAACATTTGTGCGGTCTAAAGTGAGTTGCGAAGCATTGTACATATTTATATCTCCGGCAGTCAATGTACGTCCTGATGCCATTGTTAAATTGCCATAATTCAAATTCACTTCGCCCACGGAAATATTCTTATTGGCAATAATGTCAACAACAGCACTATCACCGCCTTCTATGCTCAGTGTCCCCCCACCTTTTATTTCGTTTTCCAAAACTCCGCTGCCGTTTAATTTTAATGTCCCGGTAATATCAACTTTCTGTCCTAACTTGTCTGGTGAAGAAATAACATATCCTGCTACCTGCGTCGTTCCTTTGCCTGAAATTTTTACAGCCAAAGGACTATCTGTTTCTTCTCCACGCAAAGCCAGTACTGCATCATTGACCACACCACCTGCCATCTGCAGTTTTTCTGCTTCTATACCTATATTTTTCCTTACTTCCAAAATGCCTGCACCTGCAATTTTTTCGGTAATATCCAACACCGGATTGCCATCAGTATCTTCCGTATTAATTATTAATTTGCTTCCATCACTGATGTTTACAATATTCTGTGCTATGCCACCATTGTTACCTATTTCCAAATCACTATTAACGTTCGTCTCTCCCTTCCCTTCATCATCATTTTTTATTTTTCCATTCAAAACTCCCAATTTTTCAATATTCAATGTTCCGTTGTTCACAACATCTGCTTTCAATTGACCAACATTTTCAATATTAAACTCACCGTTATTGCTTACCGCATAATCCTGCCATCTGTCAATTACCGCCATATCTTCTATTGTCAAAGTATATCCTTCCCCGACAACTATACCTGTCTGATGCCCGGTCTCACCGTCAGGGCCACCCATATAGTTATGCCCATTGCCATCAATTGTAAAATCACCGTCAGGTACAGACAATATACCCATAGAATCTGCATAGCCCTCGTCTTTATGTGCAAAATAATCCTCTGTAAGTCCATAAAATGAGGAACCGGAATCATCAATATTGTTAACAACTTCTTTTAGTGTTTTGCCATAATCTTTAATAACATCATAAATCCCTGTATTTTCCCTTTGTGTAAACACATATTTGTATGCTCCTAAATATGATGTTACTTCTTTGCTAAGTTTCATTCCACTGACATTCCCGCTGATAAGGGTTACTGATGTTTTATCACCTACCTGTGGTATTTCCTGTCCTAATGTTTCGTTGACCCTAATCCCCATAGACGCATCTACATGATTGGGAATATCCATTTTCCCTGTCCCCGTCCCATTAAGAACAATTTTATCGTTAACAGCTGTTGTTTTACCTGTAAAAAGAACATCAAATTTAAGTTTTGCGGTACTGCCTGTTCCTGTCGGTCCTATAAAACTGTTAAGTGTCAGTGTTTCTATCTTACAATTACCATCATCATTATCATTTTGCATATCTAATGTTGCGTTAGATGCCAACGTCAGTTTGTCAAGTCTGTGCACATTACCATCAGTTGCAAAAACATTGCCACTTTCCACCCGAACTGACTGCCCGGAACCAATTGCATTATCTTTAGACACCGTCAATGTACTGCCGTCACCACCGACAATAATATTTCCTTGTCCTATTACTATTGCTGACAAAGAGCCGTTCCTTTCAAAATCAATTGTACCATTATTGGTTACTACACTGTCCCCATCTATATTTTCAGCATTAATGATTAATTCCTTATCGGGATTAATTACAATGTCATTATAAATTTTCGCTGCACCCAATGGTACTGTGCTGGCAGTAATTTTGCCGTCAACAATAAATTTCCCGTCTGTCCCTTCAATACCATGAACAAAATCACCTTCACCCATCAATGTCAACATCCCGTTGTTCACTACAGAATCTTTCTTAATTGTCACTTTTCCAACATCTACAGTAAGTTTTGCATTTTGTTCAATTTCCAGCTCATTCTGCTTGATTTCCCCTGTACTTTCTATAATTCCTGTTATCTCCAACTTTCCTTTGTCGTCTTGCCCGTTAACGATATTAAAATCAATTTTTTTCCGTCCGCCAAGATGCAGGGTACCATTGTTTTCCACATCTTTGTACAGGTGTTCCGCTGTAACGGTAAGGTCGCCGGTAGTTTCGTCACCGTCTTTGCCGTCTATCAAAACTTCTGTATATATATCCTTTTCTGCTGTTGTCGTCCCGGCAATTTCCAGTTTTCCTGTGTCTTTTTCTGCACTGCCTATGGCCACAGTCAAATCACAACAGCTTATCTTCAATATATTATCGTTAAGGTCTATAAGTGTATTGTTGACCAAATTTGTACCACAAGTGACTACTGTTGCCTGTGTACCATCATCAGTCCTTATCAGTTTTATTTCTCCGCCGTTAATCTTGTTTGACAATGTTCCGGATGTATTGCTACGGGTGCTGTACCCACCAACATCCCGCAATTCCACATGTCCGCTGTTCATAACTTCAGTGCCAACATCTCCTGCTGTTGCTTTCAGTGTCCCGTCGTTGTCTATAACACCACCACTCAATTTTAATCTTGCAAAATCTACTGTGGCAGTCCTGTCAATGTACATTTCACTGCTTGCTGATTTTAATGTCAACGGCCCTGTAGCAGATGCATTGGATATGACCATACTTCCATTTGTTACAGATGCATTATCAGTCCCACCATCATTTACAACTACAAAACTTGGACTGTCCGTATCTGCCTTAACAATTTCTATTTTTCCGTAATTGTAAATATCCCCTTTTAGATTTTCTAAAATATTGACTTTTAAATTTTTGTTTGGATTATCAGAAGCTCCTACCAGTGTTTGTCCATCTGTTTGCTGATATTTCCCACGAATAACATTATTGTCCCCATTTAATCTTACCGAACCGCTGCTTGTCATCCCGTTGATTCCCAATGTTAAAGTTCCATATTCAGTAAACCGCCCTTTGTTAACAAGCATTTCCACTGCATCTTCCCCTGTTACAGCACCGGCATTAATTATACCGTTTGTACCATTGACAAAACTGCCTGCGACCAAATGCATGGTCGTGCTTCCTGCCATTCCTTCACTGTTGTCTTTCTCTAACTGGCCGTTATTAATTATCTGCCCGGAACTTTCTATGTAATTTACATACATAGTCCCGCCAGGTTGCATCACATCAGGATTGGCAGGATCAATTTGACCTGCATTATTTAAAATTCCTTTTTGCCCCAATATTATCTTATTTACCGGCATTGACAACCATCCAAGAACGCCTGTCGCATAATTGTTAAATACGGCTGTATCATTCCCTTCTTCTTTGCCTATTGCCAATTCTTTTACAAGAACAGTGCCGCTATTGTCAAACTTGCCGCCGGTCATAACAATATTATCCATATTAGCCACCGGATTATTATTGACGATTGATTTGGCAATAATACCTGTACCTGTATTATTCCAAATTCCGGCAGCCATATTAATCCTGTTACCTGTTACTCTGCCACTATTATTTACATTGCCGCCATTAACCTGCATTACAGCATCATTATTTGCCATCATGTCCAATGCTATAAGGTTGTGGTTATCAACAGCTGCATTGTCTCCTACTACTGTCAAGTTACCGCCGGCAGACACCCTTACTGTCCCGGAGTTATTAAGCTTACTGTTGTCAACTGTAATTAAATCTGCAGAAATATTGCCGCCGTTATCAACTGTAACTCCGTCTGTGCCGTCCTCTTTGCCAAAATACAGCCCGTTATCTCCAATCCTGCCATTCTGCGTTATCGTTGCATTTGTATCCACAAATACTGAGCCGCTTAACGCTTTCATTGTATTGGTAACCAATTTGCCTCTGCCGCTTATTACAATTTGCTGGTCGGCAACTGTAATTCTGTCTTCCAGTTTTTGGTTTAATGTCTTGACATCCAGTTGTGCATCTGAAATACCCACATACCCGCCATTATTCAAAGTGTCAATGGAAAAATGGGTACTGTAATAATTTTTGCCGTCTGTCTCATAAGTAAGATTACTGCCTGACCCGCTTACAGTCAAACGTCCCCCAGTAACTTTGGTACTTACATTTCCGTCATCTGTGACATCCTCTTTTGTCATATGTTTAATATTGACGGTCTTCATATAACCGCCCTGTTTGCCGCTGGCGGCAGAAAATCCCAATGCAAAATCGCCTTCTGTTTCAATGTTTATGTTCGGTGTAAGTCTTTCACCTCTTTTTAAGGATGTCTGTGTGTAGGCATCCAATGCAATCAGCAATCCTTTGTCCGCTGTTCCGTCCTCACCGAAAATACCCAGTTTCCCGTTGTTCACATTAATAGTGAAGTCACTGAAATTCGGATTGTGAACCGCCAAATTCGTTGCTTCCAGGTTCCCTCCAGTTGTCCCGTTTTTCTCGCCAAACTCAATCCCTGTCAGATCGTCCCCTTCAATGGCGATGGCGGCAATAATACCGTCCTGGTTATCTTCCGTATAAACAGGCAAACCTCCGGCATCATTGGCACGCACATACGAATGGGCTGTGCCGTTATTTGCCCTCTTGTCGCTTGCATCTTCTTCTTTCCACGCTTCAAGTACTATCGCTTTGCTATTTTCCACATCTAAATCTTTCGTTTTGTACGCATCCGCTTCATTCATCTGATTTCTTAATACCAAAAGTTCGTTATCGCCCAGTTTCGGGTAAGCGTCTATCAAACGTACTGTCGCATAATCGGTAACACTGCTGAACAATGCATTTTGTATGGTCCTTAATGCTGTAAAGTTGTAATAGTATTTTCCTCCTTCATAGTCATAATCATCACGTATTACTACATCTGTATCTACCCCGTCAATTTTTATGGTCGCTTTGGAATATTTGTCATTACTGCCGATTTGAGTATATGAACCATCCGCATTCTTTTCATATTTATCATATGCCATCTGGTCTCCAATATTCTTGAAACTGATATAGAGCGTGGCGGCATTGTCTTTGGTTGACCCTTTAAGCAAACCTGAATATGCATTTATGGTGCTTGCCATGACATCTTGCACAAATCCAAGTTTACGCCATCCTGTTTGCCCAACTGCCAATTCGCTGTCATCTTTACCGTCAGTTTTATATATAGGACTCCCGTCCGCCTCTTTTCCTACAAGGGACCCTTTCATTTCTTCACCGCTGCCTTTTAGCGTGTCATAGCGATATATCTTCTGGTCGCCAATATTGGTCACATATTCATAAATCTGTGCACGTTCTTCTGTCCCGTCTTCATTAACGTGGATATAAGCGACATGGTCGGCATCTATAATGCGGAGAAGTTCGTCACTCATCAAAGAACTTATGTTAATGGTCAGTTTGGTGTCCCTGCCTGATATTGTAAGCCCTCCGCCAAGCAGCGCATTGGCAGTAAATGCCACCGCTCCTTTGCTGAAATCGAGTTCCCCGCCTGTTACTGTCAACGGTCCGTCCAATACTACCGTACCTGTACTGTCCATCTTTCCGCCTTTTATCAGCGACGGGCCTACCGACATAATCCCGTTGTTTACTACACGGGTACGCTCTATTGTCCCCTCCATTTGTATGTTGTCAACACGTAAAACCCCGTCATTAACAAATTCACCGCCTTTTAAGACAACGGTTCTTGTGTCCATGTTAGGGGTATACCCGCCGACCGTTCCAACTGCAAAACTTCCCATTAAAGGTGTAAGTTTTTCTACAATTGCCGCCTTTTGATCATTACTCAAACCTGCCAAGTCTTCCAAAGTCATCCCCGGAATCCCTAAATCCGGAATTCCTGTTGCCAATTTTGCCAACAGTTTGCTGCCGTCAAGTGCTACAAGTGTATAGGACCCGTCTGCATTTTTTACCTGGTAGTTCACTATCCCTGATTTGGTTGACAGTGACAGCAACGGGTTGTTGACGGACTGGTTTTGCGCCGCTGTAAAGTTTTGTACTGCGGACACCACCGTCCCGTCTGCTTTTGTACCGCCTGTCACATAATAACCTTGCGGATCAGTTGGTCCACCACTTACCCCGTAAATTGCCAATGCAGGGTTTGCCGGATTATATGGCGTTACAGGACTTGCAGTGATTCCTGTAAGCATATAGTCAGCCCCGTGCCATACCTTGGTTATTGCCGCATTGTCATAGTTTTCAATTTTTCCGCCTTCAATATCAATTACTGTCCCTGTTTTTGCTTCCACTTTACCTTTATTTGCAAATGTGCCGTCATAAATTTTTGCGCCACCGTTAAGTTTTACTTCCGCATCTTCATAAATGTTTATGGTCCCCACATCTCCAATGTCCTCTTCCGCATCACCCAATGTCATCATTCCTTCTATTTCCGCTTTTACTTTGCTGCTATATGTCCCGTCACTGTTGTTTCCGTTCTTCTGTTTAATATATTCCTGCACTTTTTGCAGGGCTCCCATCAATTCTGTTACTCCGCTCAAATAAGCCCCTTCATCCGAAAAACCCTGCCTGAGCGCCTTGTCCGGCACACCTGCAGCCAAAAGCGCTCCGCGGAACAGCTCTACATTTGCCTGAATGTAAGCCAATATTTGTGCCGAATCTGTTATCGGTGTGGTCACCGGGTTGCCTTCTGCATCTGTTTCATGGTTCATAAGTGCGTCCGGCCATTCGCCGTTATTCATCATCCCAACCATTGTGGTCATCAGTTTCTGCTGGTCATCACCGAAAATTTCCTGCGGCAGGCCAATGTCCACCTGTCCGCCGGTCATGGTAATGTTGCCGTTGACTTTCATGATTGCCCCACGGTGGTTGAGCCGGCCGTTTTCTATTATTGCACTTTGGACTTCAAATATACCAAAGTTATTAAGGGATCCGCCTTTGACTGTTGCATTTTCTTCAACTATTACACGCGGAATGTTATATCCGTCTTCCAGTCTTTCGTAATTTATTATTGTCTCAGTTTTGTCATATGCCCCTCCGCCATACCTTAGTTTGTCGCTGGGCAGTGCATAGGTATATGTACCATTACCGTTACTAAGCTCTCCGTTAACTACTTTTACATTTTTTAGCTTTATTATGCCTTCATTTTTGACGATTGCCGTTCCGTCTATTTCCGCTGTGCCGTCCACTTCCATCCGCGAAAGTTTGGCGGCATTGTCCAATAATGCTGATTTGCCAGTTGAACCTACTGCTTTGACATCCGCCTTTTTCGCACTGAATATGCCGTAGTTTGTCAGTGTTGCGTCTGTAAAGTTAACTTCTACGGGATTGGTTCCGTCACCTACCTGGACATAGGGAATATTGCTGATATCTGTCGGATTGTTTATGTCATAAGTATATTCAATCCTGTTTTCAGCATATTCTGTGCCGGCTTTGGTCCCTGTCTGTGCCGTCATGTATGTGGCATCTTTAAGTGTGTAAGAAATAATGTTCCCGGCAGCATCTGTTACCGGCTCATATGTACCGCCTGTAAACCCGTAGGTGCCGCTTTCGTTACCGTTGGTCATGATACCGTCGGTTACATCTACATTGCCTTTAAGTATGACTTCACCTTCATTTTTTATAACAGGCGGTTCTGTTGTTTCATCGTATTCCCGGATAATTGTATTGCCTAACGCTGCAATCCTGGACAAACGGCTGGCATTGTTGATCTCACCAAGTTGCAGATCGATACTGTTCCCGGCATTCTCGCCTTCTGTCGGTGCCCCCAACGTTATTTTGCCGTAGTTTGTGAGTTCCGGTTTGATTGTCAGTCCGCCTTCATAATATGTTACGCCTACGCCTTCCGCCATTGTCAAGCTGCTGGCGTTGTTATAAACATTGACCCGCATATCACCGCTAAGGGTACTTCTTTTGCCAACTGTGATATGTGCCTGATTTTCCGTATCATCCGTGCCGGTTGTTTCCAACGGATTTTCATCGCCCAACTGCAATGTGAACCCTTTTGTCGGCACCTCCTTGCCTTGATCCAACAGTTCCTCTTTCAGATTGGTGGTCGCCAGTCTGCCTACTGTCAGTGTGTGTGCCCCTGTATAAATTGTGTTCAGGTCGTTGTCCCCTACTTTGTTGACTGCCAAAATCCCTACCTGGCTGTCGGCATCCCTGATTGTCAGGGTGTTCTGATTCATGACGATTGCACCTTGGAACTTTTCATCAACTATTTGCCCTATGGTTGTTTCCAGCCCGTTAAGCACCATTGTGCCGCCCATGTTCATGGTCAGTGTGCCTATGGTGTCGTTCGTTTGGTGGAAGGTGTCGGCATTATTGTATGATTTGTCGCCTATCAGTTCTTTGGTAACTAATACTGTGATTAATGGTTCCAATGCTTTTTGTTGGTCAGCTGAAAGTTTAGTAGCAAGGTCCGTCACACTTTCAATGCCCATGATTTGTCTGAGTAAACCTATTTCAACTTTAATACCAGACGGTAATACTGTGCCTGCCGGTAATGGTGTATCTTTTTTTATCGTTAAGGCAACCGGTAATACTGTGCCTGCCGGTAATATCGTACCTTCCTCTAATTTTGTACCTGCCGGCAATGTTGTACCGTTCGGCAATGTTAAATCAGCCGATAATGTATAGTCAAATGGTAAAGGCAAAGGGGATGTTAATTCTGTACCTTCATCCAATTTTACATCTTTCGGCAAAATTACAGCATTAGGTAACGTTGTTGGTACAGGTAATGTTATTTCCGTTTTATCTGCCGATCCCATTACCGCCGTGTTATCGACGCCTGTGGATGTGTACATTCTTGCCAATGGGTTGATTGTTATATTTTTTATGTCCGTGTCACCTTGTACCTGCACCACGCTTCTCCCGTTGGCAAAGGGGTCGCCGCCGACTATTAATGTGCCGTCTTTGCCCAGATTTGGATCACCATCAGCAGTACCTGAACCTAATTTATTCTCTATCTGCAGTAATCCTGACCCTGTAGCCATTATTGTGTCACCGGCTTTTACGCCCGCATTTGTCACAAGGGTAGTTTTTTCTGCTGCCGTGTTGATAATTCCTGTCCCCGCGGTTGCCGCCACCCCTGTTGTGGTCAGGCAATGAATGGTGAGTTCGTTTTCATTGTTGACAAGTCCACCGTTGCCCATTACCAATGCCGCATTTGGATGTGCCACGCCTTTGCCGCTGATTTCGCCTATGTATCCTGTCCCTGCTGTGCCTACACTGATTACACCTGTGTTGGTTATGCCCCCGCAGATGGTGCCTGTGCCGACTATACTGATAATACCGCTGGCTGTTGCGCTTGTCCTCATATTGTTGGACTTGCCGCTGATGAAACCGTCCTGCATTACTATGAGCCCTGTATTGATGTTTTCACCGGAAATTATGCTGTCCGCCTGAGTCATCATTATTGTACCCATACTCTTGTTTGTGGTTTTTCCGCTGATTTCCGCAGATTTCATAGTGGTTACTGCACCTGCATGTGTCCCGTCACTGTTTATGACTTCACTTGAAATAAGCCCTTTATCCGCGTTAAATGTGCCCCAGTTGTCCACACTGCCGGTGCTTACTGTCCCGTTTGTAAGGGTCACGAGGTCGTCTGCATAGTTAGTGATGCCTCCGGTAACCAATCCAACTTTCCCGTCTGCACCTATGGTCAGGGTTGCCTGTCCGCCTGCGTCTGCCGCTGTATTTGTACCACCATTATAAATCCTGCCTGTATAAGTACCGCCTGTTGTTTCAATTATTCCTGTACCTTTGTTGTAGGTAACGTCACTGATGATGCCGCCTGTCTGTTGTACTGTGCCGCTGTCAACTGTCATTGTACCGCCGCTGACAGTACCATCAGACACAATCAATGTTCCGGTGGAATTTACAAGTACATTAAGGTCTTTGATGTTTGCCTTTGTTTCCACAGTTGTTTTTTCTGACCCTGTATTCGGTGCAATTTGTACTGTCGGAGTGCCTGTTGGCGCAGAATCCCTCTGCAAATTCTGTGACAATGTCCCGTCTGTAAGGTTTAAAGTTCCGCTTTTTACAAAGTTGTTTGTTGTCTGTATTTTGTTGGCATCTGCATGGATAACATAAGTCCCTGCACTAAACAATGCTGTCCCGCCTGTGGCTCCTGACGGTTTTAATGTCACTTGCAAAGTGTTGTTTGCATATGAATCCTTGTCCTGGTTTTGATTGTCCCCTGTTATGCCTATCATGCCATATTGCTCTATGGTTAATCCGTTTTCCAAATTAGTGCCAATGCAGTCCGCATCTATGTAAAGTACGCCATGATCTTTTATCAGCAGTTTTGACGTGTTTATCACGGCATTGGCGTATATATCATTTTTGGCGGACGCACTTGTACCGCTTTTAATTGTTACCTGTCCTGCCCCTGTTATGTCTTTCCTGACAGTTCCTCCGCTTGCCACTGTCCCTTCGGTCAGGATCAGTTCCC
The DNA here is from genome assembly GCA_018065225.1 of Candidatus Phascolarctobacterium caballi. Lineage (GTDB taxonomy): Bacteria > Bacillota > Negativicutes > Acidaminococcales > Acidaminococcaceae > Phascolarctobacterium_B > Phascolarctobacterium_B caballi. The sequence continues at coordinate 3,047 of JAGHTS010000119.1, read as the reverse complement.
CATTGCTGTCCACAATGTTGCCGTCCGACTGCAAATAGTCAGCATACGCTTCCACAGTATTGCCGGCTTTCACCTTAAATGTTCCTGCACCGGTTAATTTTCCGCCCAATGTGCCTGTTGTAAGTTCCAAAAAGTTGGTTTTATATATTTCTGTTACTGCTGCGGCTATGCTCTCCGCTTTGGCAGTTACGGTGTCCGCCGATGTTGTGTTTAACCCTATGTACAAACTGCCGCCACTAATTTTGGCGCTGTTGTTAAGTGTACCTGTTTCTTTGAGATATACTGTGCTTGTATTGGTCACAGTGCTTTGCAGGGCAGCCACCCCATCTTTTGTGGTTGCTTCTATATACCCTTTGTTGGTTATGGGGCTTTTTATAACCCCGCCTTCCAAATGCACAGTCCCGCCGCTGTTATTGGTTAAAGTGCCGGTCGATATTGTGCCGCCCGTAACTTTGATGCTGCCGCCACTGTTGTTGGTTATCGCCCCTGTTATAACCCCATTGCTTTGGTTGATGTTCCCGCTATTGTAAATAATATCTGATATCAGCCCGCCATTGACATTGACTGTACCGCCACTGTTGTTGGTAAGCGTACCGCCGCTCATTGTACCGCTTGTAAGTGTAAGATTGCCTTTACTTGCTTGTGTATAAACATTAAGATTGGTTATTTTTCCAGCGTTAATTTCCACCGCACCGCTAACTTGAACTGTTCCTGCGGTTGTACCTTTTTTAATTTCTTTTCCAAGCACACCTGCCGTCAAGTCCAATGTACCGCTGACAACTTCATTGTTTGATGTTTGTATTTTTGAGGCATTGGTATGAATTGTTTTGCCGGAACCCGCATCAAAAAGCACTTTTCCGCCAGTACTGCCGTCTTTTAAGGTTATCTGAAGCGTATCTGTGGAGCTGGGATATTTTGCCGAATCTTCATCCGTCCCGTTTGCTGTAAGACCCACAAGCCCATCATTGATAAAGCCGGCGTCTCCCAGCGTGCCGCCCAACCTGTCCACATCCACAAGCAGTGTTCCATTGCTGAGTACGTGAAGCGAATTTGTATTAATGTAAGCTGCCGCTTCCACAACATTACCGCCTTTGATGTCCACTGTCCCGCTGCCGACAATGTCTTTGCTCAGTTTTCCCAATGCATCTTTTGTTGCTTTTCCCGTCAATGTAAGAACTTTTGATGCTGCAACTGTATTGCTGCCTGCCGATATATAACTTGCCGGTGCTTCCACATTGGCGTTAATTGACAATGTGCCGTCGCCGTTGTTTGTGTTTGCCCCAATTGTTTCACCGCGTACCAATGAACCAAGTGTGCCCGCAGTACTAAATGTAAGAGTGTTGGTTGCATAAATATACACCGTCCCCGCCCCTTTGAAGTTTTCAGGTTTTCCTGTTACGGTAAATGCTGATGTATCACTTGAACCGACATAGGTAGACCCGCCGCTGATAACCAACGAGCCGTTTAAGTTACCCGTCCCTTGCAGAAGAACTTTGCTTGTATTGGTGATGGTGCTTTGCAATGCCTGAACGCCATTTGTCCCGGTTGCTTTTACAGTTGAGCTGTTGGTGATGTTTCCTTTTATAACCCCTCCAGACACATTAAAATCTTTCTTGTTGGTTATAGCACCGCTAAATGTACCGGCACTGATGTTTGCCGTCCCGGTAGTATCATTTGTCAATGTAGCCGTAAACTTAACATTTTGGGCAGATTCCAAAACCCCTTTATTTGTCCAAGTTTTGGAATAGGTTCCTGTGCCTGTTTTGACAGTACCAGAATTGGTAACTGTGGTCGCCGAAATATTGCCGCTGGAACCGCTCATATTCAAGGTGCCGTCAGAATTGACGGTCAGTGCTTTCAATCCTGTAATGCCCGCCGCACTTGTCATGGTGACCGTATTTTTAACAGTGGTATTACCGTCTCCGACAGTCATAGATGCGTTGCTGGAACCCGCAACACCGCCGTCCATAGTGACCGTACCGTACAGGTTGGCATAAGTACTTAAACTAAGGTAAATATCGTTTGCCACCCCTGCCGCCTTGTTCCCGCTGAACTTGGCAGTACCGCCGTTGTCTACCTGAAAGAAACCGTTGTCAAGATATACGGCACCGCCGCCGCCGGTAGCACTGTTTGCGGCAGTGGCGCTGTTGCTGGTGAAGTTTACTGTCGCCCCATTGGAAATGTATACCGCAGCAGCTCCGTTCGTCCATAATGCCCCGCCCTTGCCAAGGTTGCCGGCAGAAGCCGTCCCGTTGTTCCAACTGTCTCTATTACCACTTAACGTAGTTGTGCCGGTAAATCTTATAGTCCCGCCATCTACTACACGTAACGCCCCGCCGTAACCTGTCCTGAAATCATCATGCCCTGAAGCTGTACCGCCTGTAATTTCAAGAAGCCCTTTACCTACTTCCGCTACACAATAATTAGCATGTGTCTGTACGTAATTCAAATTGGTTTTAAATGTTCCGCCAGTGACCCTTACCTGAGCGGCGTAAATGTATTTGGGGCTCGTGACGTTGTCAAGCACCCCGCCGGAAACTACAACAAATCCATTTTTGGTGCTTGATGTGTTTATATTGCTCGCCAGCGTTGTATTTGAAGAAGAATTGGTAAAATTAATGGTACCGGTATTGGTTATTGTGCCGATTAATTTGCCGCCGCCAATGTTCACAGTCCCGGCATTGGTAAGGTTGGACGTGCTGTTCAACATCTGCATTTTGCCCACAGTCAAGGTGGCGCCGCTTGCAACATTCACCTTTTGATTATTTGTCACATACCTGAGGCCGTTATTCATATTGGTTGTACCACTTTTAAAGTTTGCCGTTGCCGCAACCTCTGACCACAGGTCAAGGTTGTAGCCGCCGTTATTCGTATCACTGAACGTGTTGGTGCCTGTAAAATTCCATGTTGTGGTTTTTTGACACATCATAAGTGTGGCATGAGAAGTATTGTCATCATGGTTTTTAAACGTGCAGTTGTTGATGGTTACGGTGCCGGCATCGGAGCCAATGGCACAACCTGAAAACAGTGTTTTGTTGCCGTCAAAA
>JAGHTS010000027.1 GCA_018065225.1 Candidatus Phascolarctobacterium caballi | reverse complement strand
TTATTATTATATCTCATCAAATTTTAAGTAATTTGTCTTTTGGCCAATTGACTAAAAAGTCCACCCAATGCCATTAATTCTGCATACGATCCTTCTTCCGTCACAACACCTTTATCTAATACAAAAATTCTATCCGCATCTTTTAATGTGCTCAACCGATGGGCAATAATTATCTGTGTACAATGCATTTTAGCCAAATTTTCGGCAACAATTGCCTGCGTAACATTGTCCAACGCACTTGTTGCTTCATCCAAAATCAAGATCTTGGGTTTGTTGACAATACTGCGGGCCAACAAGATCCGTTGCCGCTGCCCACCGGAAATGTTGCCACTGGAATCATTAATCAAAGTATGCATTCCCATGGGCATTTCTTCAATATCTTTATCCAATGCAACTAATTTAGCCGCTTCCCATGCATCATCAATAGTCAAATTATTTGTTCCTATTATATTTTGCAAAATTGGCGCCATTAAAAGTTTTCCGTTTTGCAAAACAACACCCATTTGTTTGCGGACACTTACTGTGTCTAACTCACCAAAATCACTATTATCAAACATTACCAAACCCTTGGTCGGCTTTTCAAATCCCAAAAGTAATCTGACAATTGTCGATTTACCGCAACCTGACCCACCAACAAAAGCAACTTTTTCTCCCGGTTTGATATGAATATTGATGTCTTTCAGCACTTCGGGACCATCTTGGTCATAACTGAATGCAACCCGACGTAATTCAATTTCTCCAGTAAGTTCGCCAGCTTCTATCTTATTATTTCCTGTTTCTGTCTTTTCCTGCAATAGCGGAGAAAAATTGTCCCAATATGCCGGTATTCCTATCATTTGAATTATATCCGGCATAAGTTGCAATAATGCCATATTAAACCCGGTGTACGCCACATTAAATGCCATAAACTTGGTTGCATCAATCGCGTCAGGATTTTGTCTTTGTACATCATAAGCCGCAAAGCAATATAAAACCAACATTAAGACAATGCTTAAACAAACATTCAAAAGTTCATTTCTGTTATTCATCCACCGCATTTTTAATGTATGTCGCCAACAATTAGAAAATTTTTGGCTCCACAAATAAAATGCTTGTTCCGTACCGCCTTTACTACGAAACTTGCCTAAATTATTAACTAATTCCACAGTCAATGCTGACTGTTCATTATTGGCGTGCAACAAATTCTTTTGTAACATAGGATATTTATAAAGATTGAAAAAGCTCAAAAGGAAATACACCGTCCAAATACCCACTGCAATCAAGGATAATTTTACACTGTAACAGAACATCAGTACCAAACTCCACAAGCCAAATACAAAATTAAAAATGCCCGCTACAAATTGACCTGTCAAAATGTTTTTTGCCTGCATAAAGCTCAACATTCTTGTAATTAATTCACCAACAGAATATTTTTTAAAGAAACTTGTAGGCAATGACAACAATCGCGACCAAAGTGCCGCTTCTACAAGAATACCCATATGAGTAACAATACGTACAACAGCCACTGATCTCACTACGGTCAATACTGCTGCCGAAAAACTGCTTACCAACATAACTTGAGTAATGGTTGCTAAATTTCCATAATTATTTGTGGGAATGACATCACTGAAAATCGTGTCTGTAATTATTGGCGTCAGTAAAGGAATGACCCCTAAAACAATACTTGCCAGCAAAATTACAAGATAATCATTGTGCCAAGTAGTATTGTATATAAATTTCAAAAACTCTTTAACCCCTACTTCCCTGTCTGTAGTAAATCCAGGATAACAGATTAAAGCACTCTCATCCAACTCATCATTTATTTTATCAGTCAATGGTACACAATGCCTGTCAACATCCCACAAATTATAACTGTTAGTACCTGCAGGTAATGCCAGCTGCCAATTTCCTTTTCTGTTTACAAAAAGCACTCCCGTATCTTTTTTAAACCAATCCTTTTCTAAAATAACTTTGCGAAAACGCATATCCCCCTTACGGATGACATATTTCAATAATTCCACACTTTGCAGACGTTTCTTAATATATTCCGGCACTGTTAAATCCAATCCCTTCATCTTAAAAAACTTTGCAACTTTTGCAACCAAAATACCATAATCTTCATACTCGGAATTTTTCAAAGTCCTATAACTTTCATTGGAACCGCTTATCAATTCCAATGAATTTGTAATAAGTTCTTTTTGCCTGTTTTTAAGTTCCGCCAATCTGTTTTTGAAAAAACTCTTTTGTGATTCAAACTGCCCGGTTATTAACAAGATCAAAATGTTGTGATGTTCTTTAAACACAGACAGTAATTTTTCATCCTCGGCTTGCATAATAAATTTGCCATCTGTCCATTGCGATACAACTTCATCATTATAGGACGCAAAACAGTTTAACCACTCTAATTGCATAAAATCTAAAAACCATTCCTGCATTCCCCGCCGCAAAGTTAATATATCCAATCCTGTTTCATCTTGAATTCCATTACAAATTTTATTTATTGCATTACTGTTATAAACAATAATTTTTGTCGTCTCCTGCACCAGCAAAGATACTTCAACCATCGCAAATTCATCACAAAAAGCAAAGATAAACTGATCAGCAACTTTTGTACGCAAATACAGCCGTTCTTTGCTCTCTTTTGCCACAGCATAAACTTCCACTTTCCCGGAAATTATCCTGCAAACTTTCCGTTCTTCCGACAAATCAAAACGTTCCCCTATATTTAATTGTAGATATTGAATGTCAGCCATTTTTAATCCTTGCTCTTAACCAACGTTGCATATTTCCCATTAAGTGTCATCAATTCATGATGTTTTCCACGTTCCACAACTTTGCCATGATCCAAAACAATTATTTCATCACAATCACGAATAGTACTTAACCTGTGTGCCACTAAAATACAAGTACACCCTCTATGCCTGATGTTATTTATAATTTTTTCTTCTGTTACGGTATCCAATGCACTGGTGGCTTCATCTAAAATCATAATGGAAGGATTAGTCGCCAAAGCACGGGTAAGTTCCAACCGTTGCCGCTGTCCGCCGCTAAAATTGGCTCCACCTTCACGCACTTCGCTGTCAAACCCCTTTGGCAAATTCATAATATCGTCATAAATACAAGCATCCATTGCCGCCTTAACCACATCCTGATGCCGAATTGTCTTATCAAACAGTGTAATGTTTTCTTCCACAGTACCCCGCATCAGGGAAATATCCTGTGCCACAACTGCCAAAGAATTGTGCAACACATCCACCGGCACTTCTCGGCGGAGAATTCCGTCAAAACGTATCTCCCCGCTCCATTCCTCATAAATACCTTCAATAATTTTTGCCAAAGTGGATTTTCCGCAACCCGAACCCCCTACCAAAGCAATCCAATCACCCGGATGCAAATGCATACTGAATTTGTCAAACAATGGTTCATGCAACTTGTTATAGCCAAAGGTAACATCCTTTAATTCTATATCCCCCCACAAATGACCTTTGTCAATGGCAGGTTGTGTTTTTTTAGGGAATGCCAGTTCATCTTCCTCATACTTCATAACATCGTTTATCCTTTGCAAATTCATTTCCGTAGTTTGCAAGGAATTACCAAGATTTAACAAATTGCCAATCGGCTGTTGAAAATTTCCCATCAGATTTTGGAATGCCAAAAAAATGCCTGTGGACATAAGCCCGTCCATAATATCAAAACCGCCCAAAGTCATTAAAAGTGCAGTATTAAGGCCGGCGGTAAATAAAGGCATAAACTGCAAAATCAAACTGTAAATCTGAATTTCCGCCATACCTTTTTCGTATTTTGTATGATAACCTGCCCAACGTTCAAAAAAATCATCCTCATTGCCGTTGGCTTTTAAAGTTTCAATTTGCATAATCCCGTTAATGACTGTTGCATATTCCTTGCCCGCTTCCTGTTGTGCCTGCATTACCATTTCCTTTAATATTCCACGTACATAAAAAAATATTCCCGCATTAATGCCCGTAATCAGCACACCGATTACCGTAAGCCGCAAATTATACTGTGCCAATAAAAAAAGATAAAACACCGTCATAAACAAATCAAGCAAGGCAGTTGCCGCCTGACCGCTTATAACCAGTGCTATCTCGTTGTTAAACCCAACACGGTTTGCAACCTCGTTGGCACTGCGTTGTTCAAAAAACAACATGGGCAAACGTAATACATGCCAAAAAAATTGTGCCGATCCAGCCAAATTTAACTTGGCGTGCCAACGGGTCAAAACCCACAACCTTAACAAATTCAAAGCAAATACTAAAAAAAGCATCCCTGCCAACAGCAATCCCATATTAAACATCCAGTCTGGATGTTTCCCCGACAGAACATCATCAATAAAAGTCTGGGTAATAGCAGGAAATGCCAAATTTGGAACAACCAAACACAAACTTGAAAAAAGAACAAAGCCGACTGCCACTTTGTCTTTAAGTAATTTTTCCTTTAATGCTTTAACCGTACTGAACGCCTGACCTTCTTTTTTAAAGTTTTCATCCGGACGAATTTGCAAAGCAATCCCTGTATAACTTTCCTTAAATTTGGCAAAATCAACTTTGCGGTGTCCCATCGCCGGGTCATTCAAATAAACAGTATCACCGCAAATCCCTTCAAAAACAACAAAGTGAGCAAATTCCCAATGGATTACTAATGGGGGCTCCGCGTCACGTAACTTGTCAGCATTCCAACGAAAACCGCTGGCAGAACAATTAAACATGCGTGCCGCTTTGACAATATTGCCTGCACTCACACCGTCACGGTTGACACCACACGCCTCCCGCACCTTTTCCAACGGCAGCCACCACCCGTAATATGACAACACCATTGTCAAACTGGCAGCACCACATTCAGTTGCTTCCATCTGCAAAACCGTTGGGGTTTTTATTCTGTTAGAATTTGCGTTTCTGTTAAAAAACATTTTTTTATATCTTATATATGAAGAGGAAAGTTAGGATATAGTAGGATGATAGTTAGGCGGACACACCGGAGGACAAAGACCTAATACTCCTGGACATTCACCATGTCCACCCGCCACATTTTCCAATTCCTCATC
>JAGHTS010000052.1 GCA_018065225.1 Candidatus Phascolarctobacterium caballi | reverse complement strand
GCTGCAGCCATGGAAGTAACCGCCAAAGGAATGATTTCGGTAATGAAACATACTGCGACTACTGCCAACAAAAGTAAACATTTTACTGCTGGGGACATAATTTCCCTCCTTTAAAAAATTTTTTAGGCAATATGTTGCCTTTGCAACATATTATATATATACGTTAACAAAAAGGCAAGAAAAATGTTGCCAAAGCAACAAAATGTTACAAAAAAAGAAAACCTCCACTAAAAAGTGGAGGTTTTTGTTATTTTAGGGAGTAAATAACAAGATAATTCTTTTATTTTCCTTGCGGGCCAACCATTGCCAACATTGTACCTGCGGCAACTGCTGTTCCGATAACGCCTGCTACGTTAGGTCCCATAGCATGCATCAACAGGAAGTTGGCAGGATTTGCCTTTTGACCAACGATTTGAGATACACGGGCTGCCATCGGCACTGCGGATACACCTGCGGAACCAATCAAAGGATTGGTAACACCGTCAACATAATACATTAATTTGCCAAATACGCAACCTGCAAATGTACCGCCAATAAATGCTACCAAACCTAAAATAATAATCAAAATCGTTTGATAATTCAGGAAGGATTCTGCACTCATTGTGCAACCTGTGCCAGTAGCCAAGAAAATGGTTACAGTATTCATCAATGCATTTTGTGCAGTGTCGCACAAACGGTCCAAGCATCCTGCTTCTTTGAACAGGTTGCCCAACATCAACATACCAATCAATGCTGTTACGGATGGCAACAACAAGGAAATAACGATGGTACACATAATCGGGAATACAACCTTTTCAAAATGGGATACTGGACGCAGTTGCTTCATAACCAAAGAACGCTCTTTCTTGGTTGTGCAGAGCATCATTACAGGAGGTTGGATCAAAGGAACCAAACTCATGTAGCTGTATGCAGCAACGGCAATAGCACCCAAAAGTTGCGGAGCCATTTTTGCTGCCAAATAAATGGAAGTAGGGCCGTCAGCACCACCGATAATACCAATTGCGCATGCTTCTTGAACATTAAAGCCCAAAAGCATAGCACCCAACATTGCTACGAATACGCCTGCTTGTGCGGCAGCGCCCAACAACAAGGTTTTGGGGTTGGCAATCAACGGACCGAAGTCGGTCATTGCTCCTACACCCAAGAAAATCAACGGCGGGAACACTTCGTGGTTAATACCATACATAATAACCGACATAACACCCGGCTCATCAAAACAGTTTTTAGGAATATTTGCCAACACACACCCAAAAGCAATCGGGGTCAACAGCAAAGGTTCAAACCCTTTGCCAATTGCCAAATACATCAAAACAAGACCAACGCAAATCATAATCACATGACCGCCAGTCAATGCGCTAAATCCGGAATCATTCCAGATTGATGCGATAGCTACTACAAATGCCTCAAACATCGTTGAAGACCTCCTTAAAAAGATTTAATAAGTGCGTTCGTCCTAAGACGAAATTTTGTCCCAAACGGACATAGAAAAAACAAAGCTCTCCCTTAACTTTATTTTTTCTCTTTCTTTTTAGTCGGATCGATGACCTGAATCAAGCTCATCAATACGCCCAAAGCAATCAACACGGCGAATACAATCGTCATATTGATAATTGCAATTAACCAAGGGTTAGTTGTTACCGGCCCCACAAAAATCACCCCTTTCCCCCAATATGACAGGGATATTTAACAAACTTAACTGCATCAAATAAATTTGTATAACCTTATCTGTTGTTTAACCGAAATAGATATACAAATTTTTAAGGTTATTATAAAATTTATATTTTTTGCATTCTGTTGCCTTTGCAACAATTATTTAAAAACATCGTGATAAAATAATATCTGAAGCAATAATATCCTCCCAATTTTCAATTTGATGATTGGGAAACTTCACAGTTTAGTTTATTTGCGAGATGAACTAAGCAAAAAAAATCCCCTGTCCTCACGGACAGGGGATTTTTGATATTTAATTATTTTTTCTTCTTGGTCGGGTCAATTACCTGAATCAAACTCATCAGTACACCAAGTGCAATCAACACTGCAAATACGATGGCCATATTGATAATTGCAATCAACCAAGGATTAGTTGTAACTGGACCCATAAATCAATCACCTCATTATTTTCCTTGCGGGCCAACCATTGCCAACATTGTGCCTGCGGCAACTGCTGTTCCGATAACGCCTGCTACGTTAGGTCCCATAGCATGCATCAACAGGAAGTTGGACGGATTTGCTTTTTGTCCGACAACTTGTGATACACGGGCTGCCATCGGCACTGCGGATACACCTGCGGAACCAATCAAAGGATTGGTAACTCCGTCAACCATATGCATCAATTTGCCGAAGATACAACCTGCAAATGTACCGCCAATAAATGCTACCAAGCCCAGGCAAATAATCAAAATGGTTTGATAATTCAAGAAACTGTCAGCACTCATTGTACAACCAGTACCAGTAGCCAAGAAAATTGTTACAATGTTCATCAATGCGTTTTGTGCAGTGTCACACAAACGATCCAAGCATCCTGCTTCTTTGAACAGGTTGCCCAACATCAACATACCAATCAAAGCAGTTACGGATGGCAACAACAAAGAAATAACAATGGTACACATAATTGGGAATACAACCTTTTCAAAATGGGATACGGGACGCAATTGTTTCATAACAATTTGGCGTTCAGCTTTAGTTGTGCAAAGCATCATTACAGGGGGTTGGATCAAAGGAACCAAGCTCATGTAACTGTATGCTGCAACCGCAATAGCACCCAAAAGTTGCGGAGCCATCTTAGCAGCCAGGTAAATAGAAGTAGGGCCGTCAGCACCACCGATAATACCAATTGCGCATGCTTCTTGAACATTGAAGCCCAAAAGCATTGCTCCCAGCATTGCTACGAATACGCCTGCTTGTGCAGCAGCACCCAACAACAAGGTTTTGGGGTTTGCAATCAATGGGCCGAAGTCGGTCATTGCTCCTACACCCAAGAAAATCAACGGCGGGAACACTTCGTGATGAATACCATAAGCAATTACGGACATAACACCGGGTTCCTCAAATCCGTTTTTAGGAATGTTGGCCAGAATACAGCCAAACGCGATAGGACTTAACAACAAAGGTTCAAAACCTTTGCCAATAGCCATGTACAACAATACCAAGCCAACCAGAATCATAATCACATGACCACCGGTCAATGCACTAAATCCTGAGTCAGACCAAATTGAAGTAATAGCAGCTATAAATGCTTCCATTAAAATATCCTCCCAAATTTCAATTTGGGGAAGGTCAGGGTACTGACCCTCCCGAATTGGTTAACTAATAATTAAAACCAGTATTGCGAGTACCAGTTAAAATTACATAACAATCATAACGTCGCCGGTACCAACAGTTTGACCTGCAGCTACGCGAACGTCGGTAATGGTGCCGTCAGCCGGAGCCATGATTTCGTTATCCATTTTCATAGCTTCCAAAATCATAAGAACGTCGCCGGATTTTACGGTATCACCATTCTTTACATTAACGCTTTTTACCTTGCCGGGCATTGGAGCTGCAACAGTGGTTGCACCTGCAGGAGCAGGAGCTGCTGCTTTAGGAGCTGCTGCGGGAGCCGGAGCTGCTTTAGGAGCTGCTGCTTTGGGAGCAGCTGCAGTGCAGCCTGCTTCAGCAACTTCTACATTGTAAGCGGTACCATTAACGGTAATAGTATATAATTTAGCCATTTGGAATAATCCTCCTTAAAATTTTTATAAAATCCAAAATTTTTTAATCAAAAGAAGCTGTCTTTGCGAGCAGATACTGCATCAACAAAAGAGTTTGCACTCCAAGCATGAGCTTTGGAAATGCTAAGTACAGCCACTTCTTCAGCACTGCAACCTTGAGCGGCTGCAACTGCTGCGGCAATAACAGCAATTAATGCGTCACCGCCGGGTGCAGCTGCTTTTCCAGCGGCTTTAGGTGCTGCTGCCGGAGCTGCTGCTGTAGCAGATTTTTTCTTGGTTGGGTCGATTACCTGAATAAGACTCATCAATACGCCCAATGCAATCAACACTGCGAACACGATGGTCATATTGATAATCGCAATTAACCAAGGATTAGTTGTAACTGGACCCATTTAATTCACCTCAGTTTCTAAAATAATGCAATGCTTTTGACAAATTACAATGGAATATTGCCATGACGTTTAGCCGGCAATACTTCATGCTTGGAAGCCAACATTTGCAATGCGTTGATAATAACCGGACGGGAATTTTTCGGTTCAATTACCATATCAACCATACCACGTTGTGCAGCATAATACGGAGTAGCGAAGTTCTCGATGTATTCATCGGTCTTCTTCTTTTGATCCGGATCATTCTTGAAAATAATGTTAGCTGCACCAGCAGGTCCCATAACCGCAATTTCAGCTGTCGGCCAAGCGATTACTTGGTCAGCACCCAATTCAGCAGCGCACATTGCCAAGTAGGAACCGCCGTATGCTTTACGTGTAACCAAAGTAATTTTGGGTACAGTTGCTTCACTGTATGCATACAACATTTTTGCACCATGACGAATAATTCCGCCATATTCTTGATGGCATCCCGGCAAAAAGCCCGGTACGTCAACCAAGTTCAACAGAGGAATACCGAATGCGTCGCAGAAACGGATGAAACGGGAAGATTTGTCAGATGCGTTGATGTCCAAGCATCCAGCCATAACCTTCGGTTGGTTAGCAATAATGCCAACTGTTTGTCCGTCCATACGTGCAAAGCAGGTGATAATGTTGGTAGCAAAATATTTTTGGCTTTCATAATATTCGCCATTATCAACAATTGCTTTAATTACATCATACATATCGTATGCTGCATTGCTGTTGTCAGGCAACAAAGTGTTCAGTTCCGGGCATACACGGTTGGGATCGTCACCGGTCTCAACAATCGGAGCACCTTCCATATTGTTGGAAGGAAGGAAGCTGAGCAAATAACGGATTTGTTGCAAGCAGTCATGGTCATCTTCTGCTGCAAAGTGAGCCACACCAGATTTGCTGTTGTGAGTCATTGCACCACCCAATTGCTCTTGGGTAACATCTTCGCCGGTAACTGATTTAACAACTGCCGGTCCGGTAATGAACATCTTGGATGTGTTCTTTACCATGTAAATGAAGTCAGTCAAAGCAGGGCTGTAAACTGCACCGCCTGCGGACGGCCCCATAATTGCAGAAATTTGAGGAATAACACCGGAAGAACGGGTATTCTCAAAGAAAATCTTGCCATAGCCGCCAAGAGCATCAGTTGCTTCTTGAATACGTGCTCCGCCGGAGTCGTTCAAGCCAACGCAAGGTGCTCCCATTTTTGCTGCCAAACGGCAAACCTTAACGATTTTGTTAGCATGCATTTCACCCAAAGAACCACCTTCAACAGTGAAATCTTGAGCAAACACATAAACCAAACGGCCGTCAACAGTACCGTAACCAGTGGTTACGCCTTCACCGGGAAGCTCTTTCTTTTCTTGACCAAAGTTATTGCAACGATGACGTACAAAACGGTCCAATTCTACAAAAGAACCTTCATCGAGCAACTCGGCAATACGCTCACGCGCGGTCATTTTACCGGATTCATGTTGTTTTGCAACACGCTTCTCACCACCAGCAGCCAAAATGACTTCTGTCTTCTTGAGAAGTTTCTCAATCTTTTCTTGAGTACTCAAATCTTACACCTCCATCTCAGGTAATATTAAATTTATACAAGCTGCCGATATAAATCTCCTGTCCATACCGGCAAATGTAACAAAATAAAAACTAAATCAGATTATTTTTTGGGGCTGCAGAGTTCCAACAGCAAGCCAGCTGCTTTTGGATGCAAGAAACCGATGTTCATATTGCCGGCACCACCACGAGGGGTCTTGTCAATCAATTTAACACCTTTGCCGTCCAATTCTGCCAATGCAGTTCCGCAATCATCAACACGCAATGCTACATGTTGGATGCCAGGGCCGTTTTTAGCAATGTATTTGCCGATAGGGCCGTCATGGTTCGGGGTAATATCTACCAAGAGTTCCAAAAGGGTCTCTCCGCAAGGAACAAATACGGTTGCTACACCTTGCTCCTTAACTTCTTCAGTACCAGTGCATTTCAAGCCCAAAATATCTGTATAGAATTTTGCAGCTTCTTCCAATGGTTTGTCACAAGCAATACCAATGTGGTCAACACAAATAACTTTCATTTTTCTTTCCTCCTGTAAGTTTTTATTTTTGGTTTTGACTTATTTCAAAACCTTAGCAACTATTTCATCGACGACAGAATAGGGTTCAATTTCTCTTGTCTGCATTTTGACAATTTGTTCATCAAAAGCTTTTGTATTAACTACTTTTTCGTCGATATAGCGGTTAACTCTGTCGTTAAGCATAGCAGTAACTTCTGATTTTGTACGGGCTTTACGGATTTCCGCCAATTTTCCCGATTCCTCAAGATACTTTTTATGTTCTTCAATAGAATCAACAACCGCTTCTATACCTATCCCCTTACTAGCTATAGTCCTGTTAATCGGAGGACGCCAGCCATGATATTCGGGGTTTAATTCGAGCATCATTTCAATCTCAATATTGAGCTTGTCTGTACCGTCACGATCAGCTTTGTTGATGGTGAACAGGTCCCCAATTTCAAGAATACCTGCTTTGATAGCTTGAATATCGTCGCCCATACCTGGAATTACAACAACCATACTGGTATCGGCTGTCTTGACAATATCAACTTCGGATTGCCCGACGCCAACTGTTTCAACAATAATTCTGTCCATACCGTATGCATCCATCAGTTTTACAGCATCACCGGTCTTTTGGCTCAAGCCGCCCAAACTTCCACGGGTTGCCATGGAACGGACAAATATTTTTTCATCGGCAGTCAGGTCCATCATTCTAATGCGGTCACCAAGAATGGCACCGCCGGAATACGGGCTAGTAGGATCAATTGCCACAATACCAACCGTAAAACCACGTTTGGAATATTCTTTGGCAATCTTATCGGTCATTGTACTTTTGCCGGCACCCGGAGGTCCGGTAATACCGATTACATAAGCATGGCCTGTACGAGGATAAATTTTGGTCATAATTTCAACTGCATTGTCATACTCGTTTTCAACAGCAGTAATGCCTTTTGCCAAAGCCAGCTTATTGTGATTTAATAATTCTTCAACAATATCCATAATTACACCGCCTATAGAGCTGTGAAAATTAAACAGGCACAAGCCGGACTGAAAGTCCGGCTTGCTCCATATTTAATTAAAAGGTTTGATTATTTTACGTTAGCTTTGATGCAGTCAACAATAGCTGTGGTCGGGGTACCAGGAGTAAATACTTCTTTGATACCTGCAGCTTTCAAACCAGGAATATCTGCATCAGGAATAACACCGCCGCCCAAAACGAGAACATCATTCAATCCTTTAGCTTTCAAGAGTTCTACTACTTTCGGGAACAATGTGTTGTGAGCACCGGAGAGCAAGCTCAATGCAACAACTTGTACGTCGTCTTGAAGAGCAGCTTCAGCAATTTGCTCAGGGGTCAAACGAATACCGGTATAAATTACTTCAAAACCTGCATCACGCAATGCACGTGCAACTACCTTAGCGCCACGATCATGGCCGTCAAGACCCGGTTTTGCTACTAATACTTTTATTGCCATTCTAATTTACCTCCAAATAAATTATTCTCTAAAATTAGAGAGTGGGAGCCTTGTACTCGCCAAATACTTTACGCATTACGCCGCAAATTTCACCTTCGGTAGCATATGCTTCAACAGCAGCCAAAATCAAAGGCATCAAATTAACTTTTTCGTCTTTGCAGCCTGCTTCCAATGCAGCCAATGTCTTGTCAACTTCAGCTTGATTACGTTTAGCTTTCAAAGCAGCAATCTTTTCTGCTTGCAATTTGCCAACAGAACCATCTACACGGAGCAAATCTTTTGGCGGTTCTTCTTCCGTAACAAATTGATTTACGCCAACGATAATACGTCTCTTATTTTCTACATCCATTTGCCAAGCATAAGCGGAATCTTGAATTTCTTTTTGGATATAGCCCTTAGCAATAGCTTCAGGAGCGCCACCCAATTCATCAATCTTCTTAATGTA
>JAGHTS010000303.1 GCA_018065225.1 Candidatus Phascolarctobacterium caballi | reverse complement strand
ACCGTAGCACTTATTTCTTCCGCAATAGGCAATTCTCCCTTTTTAATTCCCAAATCTCTATATGCCTCCTGCAAATGCATGGGTATTGGATAATGCTTAACGGTTTTAATGCCGTTATCCGTCAAATATTTTTCCAGTTCATCCCGTCTGTCGCAACGGATAACAAAAACATGATAGATGTGTTCATATTCCTTTGTTGATGCCAAAGGTAGTTTAATCAACGGGTTTTTTATTTCACTTAAATATCTTTTGGCAATCTTCCTACGGCAATCATTCCACTTATCCAAGTGGGGTAATTTAACCCGCAAAAACGCTGACTGCATTTCGTCCAAACGACTGTTTGTGCCTTTATAAATGTGGTGATATTTATAATCAGAGCCATAATTACCCAAGGCACGCACTTTATCAGCTATATCTTTATTATTCGTAACTACACAACCTGCATCACCCAATGCACCTAAATTTTTCCCGGGGTAAAAACTGAAGCCGGCAGCATCGCCAAAAGTGCCAACTTTTTTACCTTTATATTTTGCCCCATGTGCCTGTGCTGCATCCTCTATAACTTTTAAATTATACTTTTCTGCAATGGCGTTCACTGCATCCATATCTGCAGCCCTACCCTGCAAATGTACCGGAATAATGGCTTTGGTTTTTTTTGTAATCGCCTGTTCAATTTTGGTCACATCAATATTATATGTGTCAATACACGGTTCAACAAAAACAGGTTTTGCACCAGTATAAGACACTGCCAATGCCGTAGCAATAAAAGTGTTGGACGGAACAATAACCTCATCCCCTACCCCAATATCCATCGCCCGCAAAATTAGATATAAAGCGTCCAAACCTGTGGCAACACCTACGCAATATTTTGCACAACAATAGGCCGCAAATTCTTTTTCAAATTTTTCACATTCTTCCCCATGAATAAAAATACTTTTATCAAGCACCCGCTTGTAAGCGGCATCCAGTTCCGACCGTATTTCATTATGCATTGGTTGAAAATCTGCAAAGGGTACAATCATTTTTTTACTCCCACAAATTTCAAAAATTCGTCATAGTTGCGGATATAATCTTTTTCGTCATACAATTCCGATGCCAAGACCATCAGTACCGCATCAGGCGAAAAATCAAACATTTCCCGCCACATATTGTTGCCAACATAAATACCCTCGGACGGATTGTCCAAAGTTATAACACCTTTATCACGCCCGTCATCCAAACGAATTTTGCAAGAACCATGTACACAAATCAAAATCTGTTGCAAGGTCTTGTGGGCATGATGTCCCCGCACCACATCAATAAGTGTGTCATACATATAATACACCCGCTTGATGTTAAACGGTATTTCTTTGTTTTCTTCCAACGCCACCAGCATACCCCTGTTATCACCATGACG
>JAGHTS010000085.1 GCA_018065225.1 Candidatus Phascolarctobacterium caballi | reverse complement strand
TTATACCACAACAAAATAAATTTATAACAATATTATAAAAAATGTTTAATAACATTCAATAAATATTTCATGAAAATCCTGTTTATTTCTCTTTCAACCTCAACTGCTTTATCTCATCCCAACGTACAGACCGCATAAGCCAAAGCAACAATCCATACAACACGGTTGCCATCAAAAGTGACGCTACCGTTGCCACATTATAACCCAATATTTCTGCCAAAAATCCATGTATAAACAATAATCCAATACCCATTATTAAAGCCGAACAAATTATCCTTAACCACAACCATAATTGAAAACGATAACCATAAAAGAACAATACTACCAAATTCAAAATGACTGTAACTGCATAATGTAAGTTTGTTCCCCAAGCGCATTCAACGATATTATTTGCATAAAACATCACAAAAACAATTTTCACCACCATGCCTGCCGTCAAATTATATAAAGGAATATTTACCTTGCCAGCCCCTTGTAAAACCGCTGATGAAATTTGTAATAATCCAAGTAAAAAAATGGCTGGTCCTGTGTGAACCATAGCATCTGTTGCCATTGGTGCGGCATACAGCAATTCACTTAACTGTCCGCCCAATGCACTCATACCTATCCCTGCAGGCACTGTTATCATCAATACCCATTTCAATGCAGAATTAACAGTATGTAATGCCCCTGCTACATCTGATTTGCCCCGCAAATTTGCTAATGTTGGTACCATGCTAAACACAATGGCTGTCACAGGAATGATTGCCAGCAATACCAAAGGTTGTGCCATTCCTGCCAAGTAGCCAAACATTGTTGTGGTTTCCACACCGCTATATCCTGCTTTCAACAGGCAATGAGGCACTAAAAACATATCTAAAACCGCTGTTAATGGTATGGTCAAGTTAGAAAGGGAAATTGGCACTGCCAAAGTTAAAAACCGCTTAATCGGGTCTGACTGTTTTATTAAAATGTTTTTCCCATAATTTTCATCATCAACTTTTTTATAAAACAATAATAAAACAATTATGCCAAATACTGCTCCCACACCTGCTCCGCCAGCTGCTCCTGCCGCCGCATATTCCAAACCATAGGGAAGCAACAAATATGCAGCCGCCAACATAAAAGTAACACGGAAAAACTGTTCCGTAATTTGGCTGATTGCTGTTGGTGTCATCATTTGAAATCCTTGAAAATATCCCCTCATACCGCCTAACAACAACGACAAGAAGATTGCCGGAGTAACTGCCAAAATGCCATAGTACGCACGCTCATCACTAATAAATTCCGTTTCAACAAGCCAACCTGCCGACCCTGCTACTAACAATGCCAAACAAACTCCTGCCACCAAGAGTACTTTCAACAAGATTTTGCGTAAAGAACACAACTCCCCTTTTGCCCCCATAGCAATTTTTTCACCGACTAAAATGCTGACTGCAATAGGGATGCCGGCACTTGCTATTGCGGTGAAGAGCAAATAAACAGGGTATGCCATCTGATACAAACCAATTCCTTCACCGCCCAAAAGACGGCTGAGTAATATACGGTTAATGCTGCCAATGATTTTTACTGCTGTACCTGCCAATGTCAAAATCATAGCGCCACGCAAAAAATTCATACTAATTTTGGTAACTCCTTTTCCAACCAATCTAACGCTTTATCTTCCAATCCTTTTTCTTTGTACAAAAGCACCGGTTCCTGTCCCTGAACGATTTTCATAGTGTTTTTATTTCTGCTTACTAATGCCACCAATGCATCTATGTTTATTGGGGACTGATGACTAAAAGTTATACGGATTTCCCCTGTGTGCACATGTATTCCTTTTATTTTTAAGATACGGCACAATGAGCGTACTCCTGCCACCCTCCACAAAGTTTTCACTTCCTGCGGCGGTTCGCCAAAACGGTCAATTATTTCTTCCAAAAATTCTTCCCGCTTGGCATATTCCATTTCTGTCAGACGACGGTAGATTTCCAATTTGAATCGTGGTTGGTCAATATAATCATCACTGATATAGGCATCCACTGACAATTCCAATACCGGCTGCTGCTCCACAGTTCCCATTTCTTTACCGGTTTGCAGACGGCGGATTGTTTGTTCCAACATCGTACAATATTCATGAAAACCGACACCTGCAATATGTCCGTGCTGCTCTGCCCCAAGAATGTTGCCCGCTCCACGTATTTCCATATCACGCATAGCAATTTTGAAACCTGCACCCAATTCCGTAAAATCACGCACTGCCTGCAAGCGTTTTTCTGCAACTTCACTTAATGCCTGATTCTTACGGTAAAAAAGATAAGCATAGGCAAGACGGCTTGAACGTCCTACCCTGCCACGCATCTGATATAACTGGCTTAATCCAAAATGGTCTGCACCGTCAATAATAATTGTATTTGCTTTTGGCACATCCAAACCATTTTCTACAATAGTTGTACATAACAGCAAATCACAATCCCCGTTATAAAAATCAATCATGGTTTCTTCCAACTGATTTTCGGGCATCCTGCCATGTGCTGTCAAAATTCTCATTCCCGGGACAAGTTTATGCAACCGTAATTCAATTTCCGCCAAATGCTCAATGCGGTTATGTACATAAAAAATCTGCCCACCCCTCCGCAATTCTCTTTCAAGTGCTTCTTTCAACAGGTTTTCGTCATACTCCACTACAAAGGTTTCCACAGGCAGACGGTTTTCCGGCGGTGTTTCAATTACGCTCATATCCCGTCCGTTAACCAAAGCCAAATGCAAAGTCCTTGGTATGGGTGTAGCGCTAAGCGAAAGTACATCTATGCCTGTACGCCATTTTTTGATTTTTTCTTTTTGGGCAACACCAAAACGTTGTTCCTCGTCAATAATCAGCAAACCCAAGTCGTGAAAAACTACATCACTTTGCAAAATGCGGTGGGTACCGATAATAATATCAACTGTTCCCTCAGCCAAATCCGCCAAAATTTTTTTCTGTTCTTTACCAGTTGTAAAACGGTTTAACAATGCCACATTTGGTCCAAAACCGTGCATCCGTTGTGAAAAGGTCAGATAATGCTGTTGTGATAAAACTGTTGTTGGTGCTAAAACAGCCACCTGCTTTCCGTCCATTACCGCTTTAAATGCCGCCCTTAAAGCCACTTCTGTTTTGCCATAGCCAACATCACCGCACAACAACCTTTCCATTGGCTTGGGTGATTCCATATCTTTTTTTATTTCTTCAATCGCTTTTAATTGGTCAGGCGTTTCTTCAAATGGGAATCCGTCTTCAAAATCTTTTTGGAATTTGGTATCAGGACTGAATGCATGTCCTTCCACCATTTGTCTTTGGGCATACAAACGTAACAATTCTTCCGCCAAAATGGTAATGGCTTTGGCGGCACGGCTTTTAACCTTTTGCCAATCTGCCCCTCCCATTTTGGAAAGTCGTGGAATACTGCCCTCGTTGCCCACATATTTATGTAACAAACCCACCTGCTCCACAGGCACATATAACTTGTCTTCGCCTGCATAGGCAATTACCAGATAATCAGTATGCTTGCCATTATTTTCAAAAGTTTCCACACCGTCATATCTGCCAATGCCATGTATTCCGTGTACAACATAATCACCCGCTTTAATATCCGTAAAGTATTGCAACTGTGCCCCTTGATTTTTGGCATATAACGATTTCCGCTTTTTCGTGCCGAATAAATCATTTTCTGTCAGCAATACCCAATTTTCGTTCCAAAAATAAAAACCGTGTTCCAGATTGCCGGTAACTAAATTAACCTTGTCCTTTTCTAGCCTGTCCGGGCTATACACCGCACTTAACCCCTGCTCACACAGATTGTCAGCAAACGCTTGTGCTTTCATAGTATTTACCATCATAATGACAGGCATTTTTCCCTGTTGCAGCCAAGTGTGCAAATCTTCCTGAATCAAATTAGCATTGCGGTTATAGGAAACCGCGTTTCGCATAGGCACAGTAACTGTTTCGTACCCTTTTAGGTGGGAATGGGTCAAAGCACTAAATGTAAACGCATCCTTTCGGTTTAACTTGGCTTCTATATCTTCAGGATGAAAAACAAACTCCTGATAATCAAGATTTTCTTTGGCAACACGTTCCAGCATTTCCATAAGTTTTGCCGGCTCATCCACAAAAATTTCTGCATTTTCGCACAGGTCAAATACTGTAACATCACTAACTGTTTCTTCACTCACAATTTCCGGAACAGCAACTTTGGACAGAACTGCAATTTTTCTTTGTCCATCCACCGCAAAAGACCTGATACCGTCCACACGGTCATCAAACCACTCTATCCTTACAGGGTTTGTTTCACCAATGGGGAATACATCCACAATGGCACCCCGCACCGCAAACTGCCCCATGGCATCTACCTGTTCCACCCGTTCATACCCTGCGGCCAACAATTTTTCAAGATAAACAACTTTATCAACATTATCACCAACACCAAGTAATATCGGCTTGCCTGTTTTGGCAACATCACTCTGTTTTTGCAACAACGATTCTGCGGTAACAAAAACAATACCCCTTGCCTCACCCTGCAAAAAACGGAGTGCCGCCACCCTGCCAGCCGCCAATTCCAAATTTTGGGAATCAGCATGTACTATTGGCAAATGGCGGGGATAAAATTCCACCATTGGTACGTCAGGACATAAATATGCCAGTTCCCGTTGCCACAACCGCATTTCTTCACGGGTAGGCACAAATACGGCTATACTCTTTTTATGGTCTGCGAACGAAGCCAAAGCAGCACAAAAAACCGATTTGGCAGAATTTGCCAACCCGGTCAAATTAACCCCTTTATGTGCCTGATGAAGTTGCAATGCCTTTTCTAATTCTTCCACATTCTGCACTGCATCTAAAATCATATTGGACATATTTTATATT
>JAGHTS010000296.1 GCA_018065225.1 Candidatus Phascolarctobacterium caballi | reverse complement strand
ATTATAACATCTATGGCATTAAAAAACAAATTTTTAGTTATAAAAATATGATTAATTACTCTCCCACCGCTTTCATAGCAAGCATAATCTTTTGTGCCAAGCCCTTAATTTTTTTCAAAGATACACCGCACAAAGCAACTCGTACACCCGCTGTTAAAGCAACACAATATACATGTACCTTTTTTAATTCTTCACATACTGCCTGTGAATCTTTTGCGGGAATGGAAATAAAGAATCCTGCAATATATGGTATAAACGGCAAGCCGCATTCTTGTGCTTCTGTCATAAACAAATCTGCACGTTTTTTTATCATATCCAAATAGTATTTTCTTTCTGCTTCAATCTGATGCAAAAGTTCCTGATTAGTACTTATATTTATCATTGTTTTCATTGCCGCACGGCTGACACTTGACCAAGTGGCACGACAGGTATATCTGTTGATTTCTATAAATTCCTTAATAATTTCTTCATTTGAGGAAATACCTATCATCGCACCGGCACGTTGACCATACAATGTAAATGCTTTGGACATTGAATAGCATACTATTGTCAAAATGTTTTCAGACAATCCATCCAAATATTTGAAAAATTTACGGACTTCATCTTTTTCACCGGCAAAATCAATATAAGCAATATCCAAAACAAAAGTTATCGGTTTGTTAAACGCTTTACTCTGCCTGTTCAAAATATCAACAACGCCTTTAAATTCTTCTTCTGTCAATGAATAACCAGTAGGATTATGTCCGGGATTATTAAGGATATATAACAATCTTTCTTGTTTTGAAAGCAATTCTTTAACTTTGGTTTCCAATGCCGCATGATTAAAATTACGTTTTTCATCAAACATCTTATAAGTTGCCAAATTACGTTTCATATCCTTACAAATAATATCATAATTTATCCAAAACCAGTCAGCCACCAAAGCCGTATCACCAATATCCATATAATTCCAAATAGAATTATGAATCGCACCGACGCCACCGGCGGTAGCAATTACAGCCATTTTGCCTTTGGGACAATAATTACCAAAAGCGGCTTTTTTTACAAATTCTGAGTATTCCCCTAATCCTAAAATTGGAGCATAAGAACAAACATCACCTATCTGCAACTCCTTAAATGCTTTTTCCACAGTAGGCAAACAAACTAATTTTTCGTTTTCATCATAAATTGCCCCCAGTGTGGAATTGATAACATTTTCGCTTCCAACTTTTGCCGCATCTGCTACTGCAGCCGCATTAGCGGCATAAATTTTTTCCACAAAGCTTTTGCCTTGTGCATGTTTTCCTGCAATTTTCAACATTTCTCAAATCCTCCTTTATTATTTTAAATTGATAACTGTAACTCCTGCCCCGCCTTCTTCAGGAGCGGCTTCCTGCACACCCACAACCATATTATGTTTAATTAAATATGGCACAATCCCTGCTTTTAACGCGCCAGTACCTTTACCATGAATAATCCTTAACCGTCCAACCCCAGCCAACAGCGCATCATCTATAGCTTTATCAACAACAACGATTGCTTCCTCAACCATCAACCCACGCAAATCAACATCCTGTTTACTGCCACTGCTTTTTTCCACAAACAATTTATGACTGCTGCTAAGATTATGTGATTTTTCTTTTTTTAACACAACAGAAACCGGCTGATTGGCAACTAAAATACATTGTTCAGGCAAAACATTCATTTTTAAAATGCCAACCCGTACCGTTATATCCGAACTGTTAAGAGAAATTACATACCCATTTTTTCCCAAAGTAGTTACAAAAACTTTTTGCCCTACTTTAGCTGTTGCATTAGTTAACTTTGTTCCTTCCGGTACAGGATTGTCACCGCTTAACTGCTTATTTAAAGTTTGCCGTGCCCGTTCTGCAATCTCTTGTAAAACTTTTGTATCAACAACATTTTTATGCGAACGTAATTCTTTAATTATGCCTTCTGCTTCCCTGCGGCTTTCACGATATATGTCGTCTGCTTTTTCACGTGCCCTGCGCAACATATCATCACGATACTTCAAAAATTCTTTTTTCTGATAAGCCAACTGATTACGCAACATTTCCGCTTCAAACTTTATTTTTTCTACTTCTGATTTTCCTTCTTCATAACCACGTCGTTTAATATCCAAATCCTGTAAAACTTTTTCCATATGCGTATGTTCTTCATTAAGCATTTTGCCTGCCCTATTTACGATTATATCATCTAACCCCAAACGCCTGCTAATATTAAACGCATTACTATTGCCCGGAACACCCATCAGCAAACGGTAAGTGGGACGCAAACTTTCCACATCAAACTCCACACTGGCATTTTGCATACCATTATGTCCATAAGCAAAAGTTTTCAACTCGCTATAATGCGTAGTTACCATAGTTAAAACTTTACGTTCAAAAAATTCTTCTAAAATACTCATTGCCAAAGCCGCGCCCTCATTTGGGTCAGTCCCTGCACAAATTTCATCAATTAAAACCAAATCACCTTCACGTATCGTCTGCAAAACTTTAATAATATTTGTCATATGACTGCTGAAAGTACTTAAACTTTGCTCAATACTCTGTTCATCACCAATATCAGCATAAATTGCGTTAAATACAGGCAATTCTGCTGTCAATGCAGGAATATACATTCCCGTCTGAGCCATTAAGGCAAATAAGCCAACAGTTTTTAACGCTACTGTTTTACCGCCTGTATTTGGTCCGGTAACCAACAACATAAGATTTTCGCCACCCAATTCAACAGTTATGGGTACAACTTTCTGCTTGTCTATTAATGGATGACGGCCTTCAACAATTCTAATTTTGTTTCCAGTACACAATTCAGGTCTTACAGCACGTTGTTCCTCAGCCAAATATCCTCTTGCAGAAATAACATCTAACTTGGTAATGATTTGCAGACTGTCAGCAATATTCTTTGCTTCTTTACCAATATGTAAAGTTATCTGCCTTAAAATTCTCTCAATCTCATCCCGTTCTTCCGTAAGATACCGCTTAACATTATTATTCAAATCAACAATTTCCAATGGTTCAATAAATAATGTTGCACCCGTACTGCTTTGGTCATGGACTATACCGGGAAAATTTAACCGATACTCCTGTTTTATAGGAATAACATAACGGTCACCACGCATTGTAACCAATGCATCCTGAAAATATTTTTGCTTGCTTTGATCATGTAATATTCCGTCAAGATGCTCTTTAATCCTGTTTTTGGCAATCTTGATACTTGACCGCAAATTTTTTAATTGAGGTGAAGCACTGTCTTTTATCTCACCATGTTCATCAACCGTTGCGTTAATCTGTTTTTCCAACAAAGAAAAAATTTGCAAATTGTCACCATACACCAAAAGATGGGGGATTAATTCAAAGTCACGCAGAAACGTTTTCATATTCTCTATCGCCGCCAGTGTTGAACCTATATGCAATAATTCTTCTGATTCTAAAACACTGCCAATTTCCGCTTTTTTCAAGGACGGAATGATATTAAAAATGCCGCCAAACGGTAAACGTTTTCCAGCATCAAAAACACGGATGATTTCCGCAGTTTCTTCTTGCAAAGCAACTACTTCCTGATAATTACCGCTAACAAAAAGATTGTCTGCCGCTTTCTTTCCTAAAACTGTTGCCGCTTTATCTGCCAACATTTTCTTTACCTTATCAAATTCCAAAACCTGTGTCGCAAAACGTGGCATTTTTATACTACTCCCCTAAAATAATGTCCTCTTGTCGTATTCGGCAAATTCTCCGTAACCGTTGTTGCCCCATTTAAAATTTTAGCATATAAATTTGTCATATTGGCAACATCCGCAACAGAATAAAATCTGCCGTCAATACGAAAAACGCTTACACCTATTTTTAACATCTCTTTTATATTTGCTGCCATAGATAATTCTACAGAATTTAAAATATGCATACGACAATATTGGTCACCCACAACAGGAAATTTGGCATTTTGTCTGTCTTCTAAAAATAACTGTTTACCGCAATGAAACTGACATTCCCCTTTATCCAAATCACCTAAAAACGACCCGCCGGCACAATATTCACTTACCATCATTTCTGTTCTTCCCTGAACCAAACATTCCAATGGCAATATTTGTTGTGATGCAAGTTTACCAACCTGTGCCATAGTCAGTTCACAAGATAAAGTTGCACCTTCAGCCCCTTGCTCCTGCCAAAAATGCAATGCCTGACTGTTAAAAATATTCAAACTGTTATCCGACCATAAATTAAGTTTATATTTTTTTGCTAAATTCCATAGTCCAATATTGTTTATGTAAACAAAATCAGGTTGTAACTTTTCCCAATAAACAAATGTTTTTGCAAAATATTCCAGTTGTTCTTCTTTAACAATACGCGGAGTCGCAAAAGCAATTTCCGCCCCTTTATCTTTGACAAGTTTAACAACCTTTGCATAATCGTCATCGCTGATATATTTAATACTGAACGCATCCCCACCATAAATTATTCTGTTTGCACCACAATCTAATGCCGCTTTAACTTTATCAACAGTATCACAATGTACCGCTAAAATACTCTGTTTGCCAACATTATTTTTACACAATACAGGTAATTGATAAGCATAAATTTTTGACCTCTGTCCAACAAAGTTATTCGTTCTCGCCAAAACTAACTGCTCAACTGCCACCCGACGTGCCTCATTAATTTCACTGACAGGAACCATAACATTGTCATCACATTCCATAATAAAATCTTTAAGCTCAAATTCCGAAGACCCCAATCTGTCAATCTGCTTACGTAACATCTCTTCATTTAAAGCGTGTTTTTTCGCAGTTTCTACAATAAAATCAGTTTCCCCACTGCCAACATTTCCGTCCTCATCCGAAAACACAATTTCCAATGGTTTACCCAATCTTGCTGTTACAACTGCCTTTACAGATATGCGTTTTTTTCCGTCCGTTCCATAAAACTGCTGTGCATAGGACATTAACTCACTGTCCAGTGTACGGAACACCCTGTCATTTAACCCCACGCCCTTTGGCACAGCAACCGTTACCGTTTCCCCATCTTCGGCAAATTGAACTTCTTGATTATTTAACAAAATTTTTTCAACATTAATTCCAGTCCTGCCGCCAACTGTAACCCAAAATTCCAAACCATCACCAATATGTAATGATTTTTCTAATTTAATTTTTGCTTGCCCTTTACCAACAATTTCAGTCACCCTGCCAACAAGCACTCCCCTGTTATTGGGACGGCGATGACTCATCATAGTTTTACCGGGCCGTTTCTGCAAATATGCTGTTGTAAAATCGCGGTTAAAAATTTGTTCTATATTGTCAAAATCAGTTTGTGAAACATTATACTCTCCAGCCAAATAACCATCTATTGCCCTGCGATATGCATCAATAACTACTGCTACATATTCAGGACGTTTCATACGACCTTCAATCTTAAAACTTGTCACACCCGCATCAATTATTTTAGGCAATATATTCAAAGTGTTCAAATCTTTGGGACTAAGCAAATACTGCCCAACTTCTTTATCCGCCAGCATATCATTGCCGTTTTTATCAACTAACTTATAAGGCAATCGGCAAGGTTGCGCACAACGTCCCCGATTACCGCTGCGCCCCCCTATCAAACTGCTCATTAAACATTGACCGGAATAACAAACACATAATGCCCCATGTACAAAGGTTTCAATTTCAATATCCTTCGTGCAAGCTTCTTCTATCTCTTTTACTGATAACTCCCTTGCCAAGACCGCCCGTTCCATTCCTAAATTTTTGACGAACATCACACCAAAAGAATTAGTAACCGTCATCTGCGTACTGGCATGTAAAGGCAAATCAGGAACAATCTGACGGGCAACCCTGATAACACCCACATCCTGCACAATAATACCGTCAACACCAATATTGTTTAAAAAAAGCAAATACTCTGCCAACTCATCCATCTCGGAATCGTCAACCAAAGTATTCACTGTTACAAAAATCTTAACACGATGCAAATGCGCAAAAGTAACTGCTTTTGTTAATTTGTCATTATCAAAATTATCAGCATACTGACGGGCGCCAAAATTCTTTCCGCCCAAATAAACAGCATCCGCCCCTGCAAAAACAGCCGCTTCCAATGCTTCCCAACTGCCGGCCGGTGCCAACAATTCAAGATACTTTTGCTTATTCATTATTTTCCTGTGCCAACGACATCAAATGTTGGTAATCAATCCGCAACTGATACAACTCTGCCGCAATTTCCAATGCCGCCATCATCCCAAATGCCTCACTTGGCTCAGCATTATGCTTTTTTGCCAAAGCATAAATTTTGTCATTGACAATATCAACAACTGCCTGAACTTTTGCCGCATCCTGAGTTGTCCTAAAAGCTTTTTGCTTGCCTAAAACGTTGACATTTACAATATTATTCATGTTACTCCCTTACATTGACAGTAAAATTAAAACTGTCTATATAATGTTTTTCCCAACTTCGCTTATAATTCATTTTTATATCATATTTCCCCGCCACAACTGGTGAAAAGAATAATATTTCACTTCCCGGCACACCTACTCTTTCCTCCTCCTGACGCGGAATTATAAATGATGAACCGACCTTGATAATCTTACCGTCCGCAGGCAGTTCCGCATCCCATTTAAATCCAGTTGTCGGGTTAGAATCCAATTTAATGGCAAACAAACGGTTCTTTTTTATACTTAACATTTTATTTTCACTGTCACGGGTCAATTTTGCAATTTGAAACAACCGTCCTGCCTGTCCGATTCTTACACTCGTCAATATTTTGGAAAAAGGAATAAACTTGGAATATTTTTCCCATTTTTTATCCCTCAAAAAAACACCGTCCTCTGTAAACAGAAAACTCTCATACTTGCCCAAAACCTCATTAATAACATTATCATTTACAAAAAAATCAAAAACAGTAAAATCTTGCCCGTTTGTTAAATCTAAATTTAATGCCTGATAACACTCTTTGTCTTTATTCTGCACCTTTAACAGTACCGAAACCAAACTTGGACGGTTTAATTGCACAGAATAACTGAATGTTCCTGCATTGCCAACTGTTTTTACCATTTCCCGCATTGTTTTCATAATCAAACCATTGGCTTTATGTGCATAATCAGGTTCATTAGTGCCGTCAAGAAAAGGTAAATACCCTGTGGCTTTTGCACATTTGGTCTGCATCGTCAACACCGTTGTATCTTGGTCGGCAAAAGCACTTATACCCATACTTAAACATAACAAAAGCGTAACAAAAAATGTTTTCATCATCTAACCTCACATCTTTTCAATATAGGCAATCGCCTGTTGCAACCGTTGCAAAGTTTTTTCTTTGCCCAAAAGCACAATTACATCAAACATTCCCGGACTGACCGTCCTACCAGTCAAAGCCAAACGGCTGGGTTGAATTATTTTTCCTAAACCCAACCCCATTTCTTCCGCAATAGCATTATAAATATTTTCGGTACTTGCCAAACTAAACTCATTATCCGCTTTCAACCCGTCTAAACATGCCTGCAAAACAGGTATGGTTTCCTTTTTAAACTGTTTGGCAACACCTTTGGCATCATATTCTGTAAAATCTTTAAAAAAGTAAGTAGAAGCATCCACAACTTCCTGCAAAGTTTTTACACGCACCCGCACCACATCAAACAAATGTTTCATATAATCTTCGTGACTTGCCATAAACTCCGCAGAAACAAGACCTGACTTGACCATAAACTCTTTGGCATCAGTCCAAAGTGTATCCAACGGCAACTCACTTAAATACTGCCCGTTCATCCAAGTGAGTTTTGCCGTGTCATAAACCGCCGCTTTCTTGCTCATATCCTCCAATTTAAAAGCAGCAACAGTTTCTTCCAAAGACAAAATTTCCTTTTCGTCACCCGCACTCCAACCAAGCAAACTTAAATAATTGATAATTGCCTGTGGCAAATATCCCTGTGACCTAAACTCCTCCACACTTGGGGCACCATGACGTTTGCTTAATTTGGAACGGTCAGGAGCCAAAATCATCGGCATATGTCCAAATTGGGGTGGTTGCCAACCCAATGCCTGATATACCAAAACCTGTTTGGGTGTATTGCTTAAATGTTCCTCCGCACGCAAAACATGGGTCATCCCCATTAAATGGTCGTCAACACACACCGCAAAATTATAAGTCGGCATCCCATTAGATTTCATAATTACAAAATCATCATATTGCGTCAAATCAAAATTAACATCCCCGTGAAT
>JAGHTS010000234.1 GCA_018065225.1 Candidatus Phascolarctobacterium caballi | reverse complement strand
TGCTTTGATAGTAATTCCTAACCAAAAACTTTTGGAAGTTGCAGATAAACGTACCACAGTTATAGAAGCGTTTGGGATGGCGGATGAAGCATTGCGTATGGGCGTGCAAGGGATAAGCGATATTATTAGTGGCGGCGGCGGAACTCAAGATATTAACGTAGATTTTGCCGATGTTAAGACAGTTATGAGTGAAGCTGGCGGTGCTTTGATGGGCATAGGTGTTGCACGTGGCGAGGGTGCTGCTGTGCAAGCGGCACAAGCGGCAATTCAATCTAAACTTTTGGAAGAACGTATAGATGGAGCCAAAGGTGTTGTTGTAAGTTTTGTAAGCGGACCGGATTTTGGCATTATGGATGCTTCTGAGGCAAGCGAGGTTATCGCAAAATCGGCGGCAGAAGATGCCAATATCATTTGGGGATTGCATATTGATGAAAATATGGGTGATGAAGTCAGGGTAACCGTTATCGCTACAGGGTTTAAGAGAGGGGTTATAGGTAAGTTCCCAGCTACAGGACATAATGCTCCGCAAAATAATCCTGCAGCACGTTCTTTTAATTTTGGAGCAGGTGCGGTTAATACTGCAAATGTAAAAACTCAAACAAAGGATAGTGCAACAACCAGTTCTTTTGGCGGTAATGGAGTTCCTCCATGGTTGCAAAATAAGAGGTAAAGAAAATGAAATGTCCATTTTGCAATTTTGATGATAGTCGTGTAGTAGATAGCCGTAGTGTTGACGATAACAGCACAATCCGTCGGCGTAGGGAATGTCCTGAATGTGGCAGAAGATTTACTACATACGAAAAATATGAAGAAACCCCATTGGTAGTAAGCAAAAAAGATGGCCGCAGGGAATTGTTTGATTCCAAAAAACTTTTAGGGGGATTGTTAAAGGCATTTGAAAAACGGCCTGTTTCTTACGAAAGAATCAAACAGATTGCTGATAGTATTGAACGGGAATTGCGTTCTACCGGTGACAGTGAGATAAGCAGTAATGCAATTGGTGAAAAAGTTATGCAATATTTGGAAAAAACAGACCAAATTGCTTATGTGCGTTTTGCCAGTGTATATCGTCAGTTTGCTGATGTTAATAATTTTATGCAGGAAATTCAAAGGATGATGAAACGGGCAGAGGAAAAGGGAAATTAGGAAATTTTGCAGACAGTTTTGATTTGAAACTACTGATTTTTACAAAAAATGCGTTCTAAAAGTGTCGCCACTTTCATAAAAAGTGGCGACACTTTTACTTTAACTTTTGGCACTTTTCACTTTGAAAAGCGATTTAATTTTGACTTTGCAAAGGCGGGAGTGTAAAAGAAAAGTGATTAACCCCTATTGTCGCCTTTGG
Source organism: Candidatus Phascolarctobacterium caballi (assembly GCA_018065225.1). Taxonomy (GTDB): domain Bacteria; phylum Bacillota; class Negativicutes; order Acidaminococcales; family Acidaminococcaceae; genus Phascolarctobacterium_B; species Phascolarctobacterium_B caballi. Next base: position 120 of record JAGHTS010000234.1, on the reverse strand, counting down.
CGACATTTCCCCCCAAGTGGGGGAAACAAGAAGTACGCATAATGCTTAACCCTTGCCGTCCCATAGGGGAAGGGGGTGCCCTCTTGGACAAGAGGGTGTCTTGCAACGTAGTTGCAAGAC
>JAGHTS010000246.1 GCA_018065225.1 Candidatus Phascolarctobacterium caballi | reverse complement strand
GATATAAATAAAGATAATCTAATAGATTTTGAAGAAAGAACAAGTTTGGCATTATTAAAAAGATTTGCAACGGAAACTATAAGTTTTCAATATTGCGAGTTTTATTATCCGTCGCCAGCTTTTATTTTTGAACAAAAAGATTCTTTGAATACATCGTTAAACTAAGTTATATCAATCACTAATAAAAGAAAAGAGTGGTAGCTATTCATTTAGCTGTCACTCTTTTTAATTGTTGTTAACTCTGCAATAGAAGTCTATACAAGCAACTTTGTCATAAAAAATAAACTTTCATCAGCAAAACTACCAACGTTTATTTTTAAGGTTGCAATATTCAAACTATCTCTAAAACTAAATATGAATTTTAGATTTTTCCACCTTCAACTACTACACTATCTGGAGCAACAGCACCAAAATCTTGTTTTAATTCTGCATCAAATGCTTTATGGAAAAATTTTTCTTTTGCCAAATTGACAATTTCATCATTAATCCATTGCTGTAAAGATTTATTTCCTTTTTTTACGGCAGGAGCAATCGCATCCAATGACCCTAAACTTTCAATTCCACATTTGTACCCTGCATTCCGATTAGCCCAAGCAAAAACTTCTGTATTATCATGTGCCAAAGCCACACCTCTGCCATCCTTCAACGCCTGAAACGCCTCTGTATTTTGGTCATATTTTAATAATTCAATTTCCGGATGATTTTTTGTAAAGTAAATTTCGGCAGTTGTACCTTTATTAACAATAAGTTTTTTCCCTTTTAACTGGCTGACATTTTTAATTGTCCCATTTTTGGAAACAACACCTAACATACATTTCATATATGGCAGACAAAAATCAACACGCTCCGCACGTTCTTTGGTTACTGTAAAGTTTGCCAAAACCAAATCAACTTTATCTGCTTCCAAAACCTCTGTACGGGCTGCCGCCTCTACTAAAACAAATTCCACTTTTTTTTCGTCACCAAGTAAATCTTTGGCAATACGGCGGGCAAAATACACATCATAACCCCTATTATTACCGTTTTTGTCCACATAGCCAAAAGGAATTTTGTCACTAAATACAGCAATTTTAATTTTCCCTGTCTTTTTAATGTCTTCAGGCGAATTTGCCTGCTTGCTACCGCCACATCCGCTTAATACAAATACACTAAAAATTGCCATCATTAAAAAAGCCAATGTTTTAACAAAATTTTTCATTTTTTCATCCTCCTTATTTACTCTTTGAAATTGAATATATCTAAAAATTTTTTTGCCCGTTCTGTTTTTGGAGTTGTAAAGAATTGTTCCGCTGTATTTTCTTCTACAATACCGCCATCATCCAAAAATATAACTCGGTCTGCCACCGCTTTGGCAAAATTCATTTCATGGGTAACAATAATCATTGTCATTCCCGCCTTTGCCAACTCCAACATAACATCCAATACTTCCCGTACCATTTCAGGGTCAAGTGATGCAGTAACTTCATCAAACAACATAATTTCGGGGTTCATACATAATGCCCTGACAATAGCTATCCTTTGTTTTTGACCGCCGCTCAATTGAGATGGGTAATCATTTCTTCTGTCCCACAAACCGACCCGTTCCAATAAATTTTGTGCCTGCTGCAACACCTCTTCTTTTGTACGTTTTTGCACTTTTAACGGGCCCAACAAAATATTATCTAAAACGGTCATGTGTGGGAATAAATCATAAGACTGAAACACCATACCAATTTTTTGCCGTACCTGATACCAACTTTTTTGCTCACCCGGAATTGCTTTTCCGTCCAAAAACACTTCGCCATGCTCATAGTCTTCCAAACCGTTTAAACATCGTAAAAATGTAGATTTTCCGCAACCTGATGGACCAACAAGTACAATTACTTCCCCCTGCCGTACAGTCAAAGACAAATCTTTAAATATTGTTTTGTCCCCAAAACTTTTTTGTAAATGTTTTACTTCCAAAAGCACCTTATCACTAACCATCTTATACTCCTTTACTTGCCCAATAGTTCTCTAACCATTTTGCCATTAATGATACCGGCCAACAAACTATAAAATACAAAAAGAAAATAAATCCGTAAACCCAAAACGCAGCATTAGGCGCACTAAAAATGGAAATTTCAATAACCTGTTGCCCAATTTTCAAAACCTCAATGACCCCTATCAACACAACTAAAGATGTTGTTTTAATCATACGGGTAACAAGATTTATAGCCGGCGGCAACAACCGACGCACTGCCTGCGGTAAAATTACATAATGGTAAAGTTGAATTTTAGTTAGCCCCAAAGCAAATCCCGATTCCCGTTGATGTTGCGGTAAAGAAGAAATCGCCCCACGTACCAAATCTCCCATTTCGGCAGTTCCCCACAAACTGAAAACGATAATACTGGCAACTTCCGCATCAATATGAATATGAAAAACCTTGGTCATTTCAAAATAAAATATGAACAGCCAAACTAATTGGGGAATAATCCGCACTGATTCTAAAAACACCCTGCATAAAACCTTAACAACTGTATTTTTAGAATTCATCAGAATACCAAATAGCACACCACCAACAAGTGAAAACAATACTGCCAAAAAAGCAATCCTCAAACTTACCAACAGACCGCCCAATAAACGGGTAAGGTTGGCGCCTTCAAATATTACCAGAGCCGAGTCCATGCTGACGCAACCTCCCCTCCAAATAACTGAAAAGAATACTTATCGGTAAAAGAATAATTAAATAAGCAACTACTAACATTAACAATGCTTCACTTGTTCTGTAATACATACCTATCAAATCTTTGGCAACAAACATTAAATCTGCCAACGCAATAGCTGAAACCACACTTGTTTCTTTTAACAGAAAAATCACATTGGCGGCAAACGAGGGTACTGCCACTGCACACGCCTGCGGCAAAATAATGTAACGCATCAACTGCCAATTTGTCAGTCCAATGGACAATCCTGATTCTACTTGAGTTTTATGCACAGCATCCAAGCCGCTACGCAATGCTTCAGCCATATAAGACCCGCCCAAAAAAGTAAGCCCAATAATTGCACAAGTTTCACCTTCCAAACGAACACCAAACTGCGTAAGCCCATAATACAAAAAGAAAAGTTGAATCAGTAACGGTGTATTACGGCTGATTTCCACATAAACTTTTACAACAGTTTTTAATACGGGAATTTTAAAATAATCCACCATCGCACAAATGCAACCCAAAACTATACTGAACAAAATTCCCCAAAAACTTAATATAAGGGTCAGTTCCATTGCTTTGACATAAAGCGGTATGCTGTTGACAATAAATTGATAATCCATAACTTCAAATAAAAAACGGGCTACCATAGCCCGTCATACTTTCAAAACATTATTTGTAAAAACTTTAACTATGGTTAAATACAATATTAATTGCAAGCAAAACAAGCATCACAACATGATGCTTCACAACAACAGCAATTAACTTGTACATTAACCTTAATCAAAATCTGTTTGTTCCTTTCAAACTAATGTATAAATTTTAATACTTTTTTACAATTTTGTAAAGCAAAAAATACATTATAAAACAAAAATCTTGCACACAAGCATTAAATGTAGTACTATTTTCTTTATCTAAGGTTACTTGAACTATATGAAAGGAGGTCATAATCTTGGAAAGAGAAAGTTTGTCTTCCCGTCTTGGCTTTATTTTATTGAGTGCCGGTTGTGCAATCGGTTTAGGTAATGTATGGCGATTTCCGTTCATCACCGGCGCATACGGTGGTGCAGCGTTTGTACTTATATATTTACTTTTCTTAATTATAATGGGGCTGCCAATTATGGTAATGGAATTTTCCGTTGGTCGTGCTTCCCACTTTTCGGCAGGAAAATCTTTTGATGCTTTGGAAAAAGATGGAACAAAATGGCATTTGTATAAATGGGCTGCTTTGATTGGCAATGTTGCCCTGATGATGTTTTATAC
>JAGHTS010000014.1 GCA_018065225.1 Candidatus Phascolarctobacterium caballi | reverse complement strand
GCATAGTTACCTCCTGATATTTTGCAGTTTTTCTCAACTTTATTTTATCAGAAGTCTATGTGTCATTTTTATTTTGTTGCACTTATATTGTACATTCGCCTGTCAAAAGTCAAAGTAAAAGTGTCGCCACTTTTTATGAAAGTGGCGACACTTTTAGAACGCATTTTTGTAAAATTTGGCAGGTGCAAAACAAATTTTTCGTCAGTTTTATATACAAAACTGACAAAGTAATAGCTAAAAATGAGCAACAAGACAACAAAAACGGAAAAGTAAAAAAATACTGGAAAGAACATAAAAGTCACCGCCAAAACCCTTAACACTTCAAATGATGATGAAGAATAAAAAAATCGCCTTTCGGCGATTTTTTTATTTTCTTAACGCTATTCTTAACAACGGCACAAGCAGGCACGCCCCCGTGCCTTCACCCAACCTCATTTTCATATCCAAAACGGGATGCAGGCCAAGTTTTTTTAATGCCAGATTGTGTCCTATTTCCGCACTTAAATGGCTGGGCAACAAAAAATTCTTAACCTTTTTGTTAATGCCCCAAGCACATAATGCCGCCGCCGTGGCATTGACACCGTCCAACAGTGTGGGAACATTATGTTCCATTCCCGCCAACATTGCCCCTGCCAATGCCGCATGTTCAAATCCGCCCAATTTTTTCAGGCAGTCCAATCCGTCACCCTGTTTGGGTTTGTTGACTGCCAACCCCTGTGCCACTACGGACAATTTCTTTTTTAATCTTTCGTCGTTAATGCCGCTGCCCCTGCCAACGGTATCTTCGGGCGGCAACCCTAACATCGCCGAAAGCAACGCCGCCGTACTGGTTGTGTTGCCAATCCCCATTTCCGCCGTTATCAGCAGGTTGTAACCTTTGGCTATGACATCTGCCGCCACTTTCATTCCTACTGACATTGCCGCCTGTACTTGCTGTTCCGTCATAGCGGCACCTTGTGTAAAATCTGCAGTGCCTTTTGCAACCTTTTCCTGACGTACAATTTTTATTGCTGTCGTGTCAAAAACAGTACCAACATCAACAACAAACACATCGGCACCTGCGTGTTCCGCCATAACATTGGCGGCGGCAGTTCCGTTGCCATACCCTTGCATCATTTGAAGTGTCACTTCCTGCGGAAAAGCACTTACCCCGTGCTTGGCGATACCGTGGTCGCCACACATCAGCAATACTGCGGGTTTGATTTTTTCAGTTCCTGTTATTTGAACAAATTGCCGGGCAATTTGTTCCACACTATATTTTTTTACCAATTTTTTTTACATCCACTGCATATCCTGCCACGCACAAATACACTTCGTCACAGGCGGCTGCCACCTTTTGGTTGACCCAACCGCTTAAATCACGGTACTCACGGGAAATTACATTGTCGGGTACAATGCCCGCCCCCACCTCATTGGTGACAAAGACCACTGTCCTGTCGCAATTTTTGGCGGCCTGCAACAATAAATCAATCTGTTTCAACACATAATCTGCCCGTGTGGCAAAATCTCCCTGTATCGCCCCTTTGCCATACATATAGTTGGTCATATACAAAGTCAGGCAGTCAAACAGCACCGCCCCCGTGCTTTTGTCCAACTCGGCAAAAATCTTTTCTGCATCATAATACCCTTCGTAATTGACCCACCTGCCATTGTTACGGCGTGCCTGATGCAGTTTGACCCGTTCTGCCATTTCCTTATCCAAAATTTCGGCGGTGGCAATGTAAGCGCATTTTTCTGCCTGTTGCAGAACATATCCCTCGGCAAAACTGCTTTTGCCGCTGCGGGCGCCACCTGTTACCAATACTAATTTTCCCATACTCAATTCCTGTTACAAAAAATGCCTCACGGTATGTGAGGCATTTTCAATTTGCAATTTGCTAAACAATCAACCCTTAACTTGTGCCATAACTTCAGCGGCAAAATCGTCATTACGTTTTTCCAGCCCTTCACCCATTTGGAAACGGGCAAATGCCAAAACTTCCGCTTTGTTGGCTGCCAACAACTTGGTTATGGTTTGGTCTGGGTCTTTGACAAATTCTTGGTCAACAAGGCAAACTTCCTTGTAGTACTTTTGAATTCTGCCAATTACCATTTTTTCAATAATATTATCCGGCTTGCCTTCGTTGCGTGCCTGCTCGGACAATACTGCCTTTTCGTGTTCCAGTACGGAAGCGGGAACTTCGTCACGTTTAAGGTACAAAGGATTTGCGGCTGCAACCTGCATTGCCACATCTTTTCCCAATTCCGCAGTTCCGCCTTTCATATTTACCAAAACGCCAATCTTGCCGCCACCGTGAATGTAGGCAGCAACCATGCCATCTGTTTGGTAACGCATAAAACGGCGGACGCTGATTTTTTCACCAATCTTGGCAACTGCTTCGGTTACCAATGCTTCAACGGTCTTGCCTGCTTCAATCTCACTTTTCAGCAAGGCATCAACATCTTGGGGATTGCTTTTTGCTATAAATGCCGCAATGTCGCTTACCAACACTTTGAAATTGTCGGTCTTTGCCACAAAGTCAGTTTCGCAGTTAACTTCCAAAATTACGCCAACTTTGGCATCAGCGGAAACATAGGAACCAACCACACCTTCGGCTGCCACCCTGCCTGCTTTTTTGGCAGCGGCCGCCAATCCTTTTTCACGCAAAAAGTCAATCGCCTTATCCATATCACCGGCACATTGTACCAGTGCTTTTTTACAATCCATCATACCTGCGCCAGTACGCTCACGCAGGTCTTTTACTGCTGCAGCGGTAATTTCTGCCATCTGATTATCCTCCTCTTATTCTGCGTCGGTCTTTTCTGCAACCGGTTCTTCTGCAGGTACTTCTGCTGTGGGTGCCTCAGTTGCAGGTGCTTCTGCTTCAGCAGGTGCTTCGTTTTGTTCGCCCTGACGGCCTTCCAAAACAGCATCCGCCATCTTGCTTACCAACAGACGGACAGCCCTGATTGCATCGTCATTGGCAGGAATAGGATAATCCAAATCCTCCGGGTCACAGTTGGTATCCACAGTGCCGGCCACAGGAATACCCAGTTTGTGTGCCTCTGCAATAGCGTTATGCTCTTTGCGGGGGTCAACAATAAACAATGCTCCCGGCAATTTTCTCAAATCTTTGATACCGCCCAAATATTTTTCCAACTTGTCCATTTCACGACGGAGAATCATAACTTCCTTCTTGGGCAGAAGGTCAAAAGTACCGTCCTGTGACATGGTTTCCAACTTACGCATACGTGCAACACGTTGTTGGATAGTTTTGAAGTTTGTCATCATTCCGCCCAACCAACGTTCGTTTACATAGAACATGTTGCAACGCAATGCTTCTTCCTTAACCGCCTCTTGTGCCTGCTTTTTGGTGCCGACAAAAATAATGTTTTTGCCTTCAGCAGCCACGCTCCTTAAAAAATTGTACGCCTCATCAACTTTCTTTACGGTCTTTTGCAAGTCAATGATGTAGATTCCGTTGCGTTCCGTAAAAATGTACTTTGCCATTTTCGGATTCCAGCGACGGGTTTGGTGACCAAAGTGAACTCCGGCCTCCAACAACTGTTTCATAGAAATTGTTGCCATTAGATTTTCCTCCTAAGTTTTTTTCCTCCGCAGAACTCACCTCACTGCCACCGTCCGGCAAGACGGAACTCCCAGCGAATCATCCTGCGTGTGTATTTTGACACGTGCGGCTATTATACCACAGGT
>JAGHTS010000040.1 GCA_018065225.1 Candidatus Phascolarctobacterium caballi | reverse complement strand
AAGGAAATGTTTCCGAATGAAAACTCAATGGAAAGGTTTGTCTGTGCATTATATGAAAAGTACAATGAAGGACAATATTTTAAGTCCGCCGTCCCTTTTGAAGAAACAAGTATAGAAATCAATCAGATTTTTGATGAGATATATGGCGGTGAGTTAATCTTGAAGAAAATGTTTACACATAATTCTGGACCGATTTTTAGAACGCATTTTTGTGAAATTTTGTATTTTCAAAACAAATTTTTCGGTAGTTTTGTATACAAAATCTTACTTTTTGTATACAAAACCCAAGATTTTTATCAAAAATATGAATTTTGAATCATATCATTTGGTTTTTTCATTTTAGAAAGTGTAAAAAGGCAATCTCAATCTAACGTTAGATTGGGGGTAATCTAACGTTAGATTGAGAACGCATTTTGTGAAATTTGGTACTTTCAAATCGCAATTTATGCAAAACTTACCTTTTTGTTTATTACAACTAAACAAAAACAAGTGAAAATTTAACAAATGCTAACCAAAATTATGTCAAAAATAAAATTTTTTGTAACCTTGCCACAAATGTACATTTTTTTGCACACCGCTTTTGTTATAATCATCTCAACAGCAAAAACAATGCTGAAATAAATTTTGGAGGTAAAAAAATGGTTAATGAGGAATTGTATACCTGCCCTGTATGTGGACATGTCAATGATAGCGGAGATGTTTATCAAAATTATATAAATGATTTATACGGATCACCAGCATTTTCGGGTCATATAAGTGTTAAATGCAATAAATGTAATGCCTTATTTCGCATAGAATTTAAATGTCATGTTGTTGGTAAAGATGTATGTACAGACGATTTTATGGAACAAATGGAAGCAGAGCATTTTTTTCACTCTATAAACAAACGCTTTGGCTTTATGGCAAGATTTCAAGAAAACCCGGAAAGGTATATCCAAAGTCCAATTAACTATCAAAGAATTACCGAAATACCTTATCCCGTTGCGGTAAGCGAAAAATATGACGGTGTATATTGCCTATACCATGACGGGCATATATACGGCAAAATTGGTGAAGAATACACCAGCATGCAACATCTTGTCAATGAATTTTCGCAAGTAGAAAATCTAAAAGGTCATGTTGTTATCTTTGAGGCATACATACCCAACACACCAAAGCCAATTATATCCGGAAAATGCAGAGATACCAAAGAGCAACATACAGATGTTATTGCAATGGTACATGATGTATTGACGGAAAGTGAATTTTTAGACGGTAACGGTCGTGATTTCCAAAAACGGGTATGGTTTTCAGCAGAGTACAACATACCGCAAAGCGAACATATCAAAGTAGTCAAACATTATGAAGTGGACAACGAAAAAGAATTGTTTGATTTTGCACAAAGAATATGGGATCATGGCGGAGAGGGTGTTGTTGCAAGGGAATTGCTTTCTCAATACAAGCCGGGAGCAAGAAACAAGGAAATGTTTAAACTCAAAAAAACCGTGTCCTTTGACCTTAAATGTGTTGCCATTGAGGAGGGTACGGGTAAAGACGAAGGCACTTTGGGTGTCATAATATGTGAAGACAAAAACGGCAAAACCGTAAGATGTTATAATGGGTTTAGTGCGGCGGAACGTGCGTCTTTGTGGAATTACAACAACTTGATTGTTGGCAAAATTGTACGCATTGACGGCATGGAATTGACCCATAACGGTGTTATCCGTGAGCCACGGTATGGCGGCATCCGATTTGACAAGAAAATTGCGGACGCAATAGAATAATTTTAGGAGGTAATGAATTATGCCAGCAATTATATTATTTTTAGTTTGTTGTGTTTTTGCTTGTGCTTT
>JAGHTS010000129.1 GCA_018065225.1 Candidatus Phascolarctobacterium caballi | reverse complement strand
GAATAATAATTTTTGTGGTATTGTCCATTCTTGGTTACGGGTTTTACCTTAACTACACCAACGAAAAGAACATTGCACTTAATTTTGCTTCGCAAAAAGTGTCTTTTGTGGCGGTACGTTCCCAAATGGAGGAGATTGCGCTTCGTTGGGTGAAATATCCTGTCAAACTTTATGCCCCCAAGCATGCGGATGTGGTTTCACGAAATGCTGGTATTTTAAGCAAGGTTTATGTGGAACAGGGGCAAAAGGTCAAGGCGGGGCAGTTGTTGGCACTTGTGGTCAGTGAGGAAATTGATTCAAAACTGACGGAGATTGATGCCGAGCTTGCCAGAACAAAAACGTTGCGGGAAAAATATCGTCTGACTTATGAGCGTTATGGCAAACTGAAAGATTCTGGTGCGGTGTCTTTGGAACAGTATGACACGGCAAAGGCAGAGTATCTTGGCACGGTGGAGCAGGTGCGGGCGATGATGGCGCAAAAGGAGCAGTATGAACTGATGCGTGACCGTCTGTCGTTAAGGGCGCCGTTTGACGGGGAAGTGAAATTTGTTTACAAAAAAGAAACGAGTTACCTTGCCCCAGGTACGCCCGTAATGCTGGTGGGGGATTTTTCCACTTTATATTTTTATGATGACAGCTGCTGGCAGGAAAATATTGTCCAGCAGGAGCCGCTTGACCAGGAGTTTCGTTTATCAATTTCTTATAACGAACTGCAAAAGGTGTTCAAGTCAAAACATTCTCCCGGAAATGATTTTTATACAACATTGGGTTTGAATAATTTAATTGACGATGATGACAGTGAAGATTACAGAAAATCTTATAAGGTGAAGATTGTAAAGATAGAGCCGCCTTTGTCGGAAGAGGCAGAAAAACGGATAGTGACTTATGCTGTGGACAACAGCGAAGGGGATTTGGAGCCAAGAACTTATCAAGATATGGTGTTTAGGGGTACAGTGTCAACCAAAGAGGTTGTTGTACCTTCTTGGGCTTTGGGTGATGATCTGACCGCCGTCATGGTGCTTGGCAAAGACGGTGTGGTGGAAAAACGTCAGGTTGTAGCCGGGACTGTGGATGAGGGAAATGTCAAAGGCGGCAGACAGAGAATTGCAATTAAAGAGGGGCTTAAAGCGGGAGAACTGGTGTTGTGCGAGTATGACGCTTCCCTTGAAGGAAAGAAAAATGTGATGTTTACGGTTAAGGAGTGGTGATTTTGGCAAAAAAAGAGATTTTTACGGAAGAAGCGTTAAAAAAACTGCGTTCACCTGAACAGTTGGATGCTATGTTTTCTGTCACTAACTCGTTAAGTTGGCTGGGGCTTGTGGCTTTGGGCATCATAGTCCTGTCTGTTGTTTTGTGGTCCTGTTTTGGGGCTTTGATTACCAAGGTGGACGGTGTGGGAATGTTGGTTGACTCAAAAGGTGTTGTGCAAATTGTCAGCCCCAATGCTGGATGGGTGGTTGCGGTCAGTGCCAATCCGGGCAAAGAGGTTGGGGAATATGATTTGTTGGCGGTGGTGCAGTCGCAGGAATATTTGACCAATGTCCAACAGATAAAAGGCAAAATGGAAGAAACCCAAAGCGAACAAGATGTAAAAAGCCAAATTACCAATTACAGCAATAATGAAGTAACACAACTTGTTGGCGGCAATATTGTTTCCCCCTGCGTTGGTGTTATAGGTGAAGTCAATATCAAAAAAGGCGATTATGTCACTGCCGGCAGTGTTGTTTGCACAGTTGTCAACAATACTGGTAACAGTGATATAAAGGGTGTTTTGTATGTTTCGGCTATGGATGGGAAGAAAATTCAAAAGGGAATGACGATTCAGGTTGTTCCCAGTGGTTACAGCAGTACGGATGACGGGCAGTTGTTGGGGATTGTACGGAACGTTTCCCGTTATCCTGTGTCCGGTGACGCTATTAAAGCCAAAATGGGCAATACAGCGGTGACGGAATTTGTTTTGGGCAGGTTAAATAATTCGGTTGTGGCGGTAGATTTTGATTTGGTGAAAGATAATGGCAATACCAGCGGGTATTTGTGGACGGTAAAGCGTGACAGCGGCAAGGTGCTGACTTCGGGAAGTATGATAACTGGTTTTGTGGTGACAAGCAGAAAACCGCCTATTGAAAAGGTCTTTTACAAGATTTCTAACTGGTTGAGGACGAGGTAGTTTTTAGGATAAAGAAATCAGGTTTCAGGGGTAGGTAGTCCCTGTGATTATTAAGAGTATAATTTAATGTTTTGAAAAGAGACATAAAAATGGCAGAAAAGCAATTAAACAAAGAGCAGATTGAGGCACTGCAAAACTGCAAAGATGCAAAGGCAGTTATGGCTTTGGCAAAAGAAAAAGGTATTGAATTAAGCGAAGAGCAGGCGGGGAAACTTTATGCCGCTTTGCAAAATGACAAA
>JAGHTS010000138.1 GCA_018065225.1 Candidatus Phascolarctobacterium caballi | reverse complement strand
AATTTGTATTACCTATTCAAACTTAAATGGGATTTTAGGTGTTATCCCGCCTTTAGGCGTAATATAAAAATTATCTTTTGTAATTTTTTCTTCTGCCACTTTATGTAAGATTCCACATTTCCCGGGAAATATTTTTAATGTCCCATTCAAAATTTTTATTAAAGATGCCAATCCCTTTTCCACTTCTGCCGTCTCAAAAACACCTGTATCAATAATGTAAAACTTATTCAGTTTTCCAAAAATATTTTTCAACTTCCCCGCCGCTTGCCCATAACCAATTTCAGCAATCAGCTTATCAGCATTCAACAATGTCTGCATATGATATTTGTACCAACTGCCTGTCATATATATTCCTTGCGGGTCACGATTTTTTATCTCACAAGTTTCCTTTTCAGAAAGCAAAATATCCAAACAATCATGAGTTTTAGGAATAACCAATTCCGTAGTACTTGCTACCAGACCTGCTGTACTGCCGCCACAACCGCTGAGCAAAATTACAATGCGGTTAAAAGTTTTATTTTCATCAATAATTTTTTGCAAAGTCGGACAAATATTTTGCATATCACTATGCAAACTGGCAGGCAAATATTTTACCTTTGCCGTTGACCGATGTTCTTGCAATATTGAATTTAGTTCCTGCTCCAAAGTCGGGCAAGACAAAATAAGTGTCTGCATAAATTTTTATCTGCCAATTAATATTAACCCAATCAGACACAAAACCATTCCCACCGCCTGACTGAAAGTTATCTGTTCTTTATATAAGAATAATCCGACCAACAATAAGAATACCGCTAAAACAATATTAGACACCAGCGATGCAATACTGATTTTCCAGCCAGTACGATAAATATAAATGTACCCATATTCCAAACCAATAATACATAACCCGAATAACAAAGTGAACCAATCTAATTTGGCAAATTCTCCTACCAAATTTTCAATAGGATTATAAACAAAATATAATCCGCCTGAAATCAACATAGCAATAAAATATGCAAAAGTTAATGAAAAAAACGGGTCTAAACTTTGAGGTATTTCCCGTGCCGCAATATTATAAAATGTATTTGCCATTATTACTAAAATTAAGGGCCATAACTTTCCCATTTTCTTTTCCCCTCTATTTCTTTGTCAAAACATAAGATGTTTTTAACAAGGTTTCAACATCCTCATTGGCAATATTCCCGTCCAAAATCATTGTCAGCCAATGTCGTTTGGACATATGATAAGCAGGTTTTATATTGTCAGGATATTTTTTCAACCAATACTCCATATAATCTGTGTCGCATTTTACATTGACCCAAACTTCACCAATATAATATTCATAGCAAAATGCCATTACATGTCTGCCCTTGCCCATATGCCGCATTGCCAGCCAATTTTCGTCAAAAGGATAATCTTCAAAAATATCATTGCCCAAGCCTTGGCAAAATTCCGATATTTGTTTTTTAGTCGTATATTTTTTCTTCATAAGTTTATCCTCAATTCATTAGACGAAACAAAGCAAGGTAAACATAAAACTTTTACACCCGCCCGCTTCGCCATAGCCAACTCTGTGGCAAACTGCGGATGCGTTGTTTTGTTTGGCAAAACTTTTTGCACTTTGGGCATGGCAATTACAAACGCCAAATAACATTCATAACCTTTTTTGACTGCCTGTGCCAATTCCTGCAAATGCTTTACCCCACGTTCTGTTGGAGCATCCGGGAAATATCCTGTTCCGTCAATTTCCAAAGTACAACCTTTTACTTCCAACAAAACTTTTTTCTTGCCCTGCTCAAAATAAAAATCTATCCGTGATTTGCCATAAGTATATTCTGGTTTTAAATAAGTGATTTTCTTAAATTTTGTTTGCGTTCCCAACAACCATTCTTGTACTACTTTATTAGGCGCCTGACTATCAATATTTACACATCCTAAATTTTCTTTCCAAACTGCAATTAAATCATAACGGGTTTTACGGATAATTTTACTTCCAAAACTGTCAGACAAAACAACTTTTGCGTCAGGTAATAATAATTCTTTGCATCTGCCCGTATTTTTTACATGCACAAATTCTTTCTTGCCATTAATTTCCACAAGTGCTGTAAATCTATTAAGCCGTTCTATAAATTTTGCTTCAACTGTTTTTTCATAAATCATTTTAAATATTATATCTCATTTTGTTTTATAAAGCCAACAAAATTATTTTCATCAAAGTTTAAAACTTTAAAACAAAAAGCCACTGTATTTAACAGTGACTTTTTTAATCTCAAATCATTCTTATATTGTTTTATATAAAATGTTTCGTGCGAAACATTTTATGTAAATTTATTGATTAAATTATTGTGTTCTTATAGATATTCCATGTGGCATATTTGGATCCATGGCTTTTGCTAAATTTTCTTTTGTACATCCCAAATCTACATCTTTTTTAACTTCAACTTCAAATGATGTACCTTCTTGATATGTTATATTTGTTCCTTTCATAAACAAACCACCAACTACAGTTACCGCTGCCGCTATAGCTCCTGCTCCACCATCTGTTTTTCCTTTACCAGATATCCCGCCACGCAATGGCACTTTTATTCCATTTATTGTTCTTACTTCATTGGCTAAAATTTCTAACTTTCCTTTTCTTCCCAATCCACCTGCTTTTCTTGCTGTAACAATATACGCAGTTCCTAAACTTCCTTTTTCAACTACAACAACATCATTTATTAAAATATTATCTTTAACCCGTATTTTAATTTGACTGCCCTTTTTTGTCCCTTTGCTACTAATATTTTCAACCAACTCTACACTAAATTTTAAACCAGCAGGAATATAAACATTATTACTAGCCCTACCGACATTTCTAACAGACACTGTTTCATTAACACTATTATTGTCTGCAAACCCTAAATTTGGAAACATTAATTCCCCAAACAATAAAAACGAACAACATGCCGCAACAATTCTTTTTAATATTGTTTTCATTTTTATCCTCCTTTTATCTAACCAGTGATTTTTTCAGTATTATAACACATATTCTTCAATTAGTGAAGTATCACTAACAAGTTTTTTTGTAAACTTTATCATATTATTAGTGACATATCATTAAAAAATTATGAACACACAAAAATTAATTGCCAAACGAATATATGACCTATGCGAAGAACGGCACATTACCCCCAACGGGTTAAGTTATATCGCCGGAGTTTCCCAGTCAACCATCAAAAGCATACTTTTGGGTGAAAGTAAAAACCCCGGTGTTGTTACCAT
>JAGHTS010000252.1 GCA_018065225.1 Candidatus Phascolarctobacterium caballi | reverse complement strand
TCCCGTGTTGGTACAGGGAATATTGTGGGGGTGGCATCAGCAATTTGTCTTGGCGGATATGGTGCAACTTTTTGGATGTGCCTGACGGCATTTTTGGGTGGTGCAACTGCTTTTATTGAAAGCACGCTTGCACAAATTTACAAGAAACGTAATAGGGTAGGTCTTAGTTATGGCGGACCTGCTTACTATATCGAAGCGGCATTACATAACAGGGTTTTGGCAATTATTTTTTCATTAGCATTGATCTCAACTTATGCAATTGGATTTAATATGTTGTGCGCCTATAATTTGCAATCAACTTTTTCAGCATTTTCATTTTATAATCCTGATGTAACTCCTTGGATTATTGGCGGAATTTTGGCAGTTTTGGTTGGTTGGTGTTTGTTTGGTGGTGGTCGCCGTCTGATTAGGACAACGGCGATACTTGTTCCTGTTATGGGAGCAGTTTATGTTTTAACAGCAGTAAGTGTGCTTTTGATTAATATTACTAATTTGCCGGATGTTATTGCCAGAATTTTTGCAGAGGCATTTGATTTTCAGGCAATTTTTGGAGGATTTACCGGCTCTTGTATTATGTTGGGTGTAAAACGTGGACTGTACAGTAATGAGGCTGGTGTAGGTTCTGCACCTAATGCTGCTGCATCAGCTGACGTTTCCCATCCGGTTAAGCAGGGATTAGTACAGATGTTGTCTGTATTTATTGATACTTTGTTGTTGTGTAATGCAACTGCATTTATGTGTATGGTTAGCGGTGTTGAACCAACTCCGGAAATGGCAGGAGCCCCTTATGTACAAGCGGCTTTGGCAGCGAGCATTGGAACTGGAGCAGAAGTTTTATTGGTAGTTTGCATGGCATTGTTTGCTTTCACGACTTTAATTGGTAATCTTTATTATGTTGAAAATGCTTTTTCTTATTTGCTTCGCAGGATTCCAAGTTCAACATTTATGACGGTTTACAGAGTTTTGGCATGTTTGGTAATTTTCTTAGGTTCTGGTATGAGTATGGGATTATTGTGGGATGTTTCAGATGTGAATATGGGATTTATGGCGATTATCAATATTGCAGTCATTGTTATTTTGGGTGGCAAAGCAATTAGGGCGTTGGACGATTATATGCGTCAATGTAAGGAAGGCAAGAATCCTGTATTTATTGCCAAAAACATTGGTATTGATGATAAATTGGATTATTGGCAAGAATAATAGTTTGGAGTAATAGGGTGAATTTTTTTAAGGAAGCGGATGTTGTTGTTATCGGCGGCGGAATTGTCGGAACAGCAATTTTGCGTGAACTGTCCAAATATAAATTAAAAGCGGTTTTGATTGAAAAAGAACACGATGTGGCAATGGCTACCACTGCGGCTAATTCAGCGATTTTGCATGCGGGGTTTGATGCACCTACAGGCAGTCATAAAGCGGTGATGAATGTGCGTGGCAACATTATGTTTCACGAATTGGAAGAAGAATTGAATTTAGATATTAGGTGGACGGGTTCATTAGTAGTTGCTACCTCAGATGACGAAATGTTCAGTATTAAAGAACTTTTGGCACGAGGGAAAGCGAATGGAGTACAGGGGTTGAAAATTTTAAGCAAAGAAGAAGTGCTTAAAATGGAACCCAATTTGCAAAATGTAAAAGGGGCATTATGGGCTCCCAGTGCAGGTGTGATTTGGCCTTTTACTGCCTGTGTTTCATTTGCGGAATGTGCTGTGCAAAATGGCGCAGAGGTTTTGCGTAATGTTGAGTGTTTGGGATTTGTTAAAGAAAACGAAGCAATTTGCGGTGTAGAAACTAATGAGGGTGTTATAAAGACAAAGTATGTTATTAATGCTGCGGGGATTTATAGTGATGTTATTGCAAAATTGGCAGGGGATGATTCGTTTTCAATAAGCCCTCGTAAAGGAGAATATATTTTATTTGATAAAGCAGTTAGCGGACAACTTGTAAATGGGATTGTATTCCCAACACCGACAAAAAAATCAAAAGGAATTTTGATATGTACAACTACTCATGGCAATGTCTTTATAGGTCCTAATGCTAATGAACAGGATGACAGGGAAGATCGTGCCGTTACTGCCGCAGGAATGGATGAAATTATTAAGTCGGCACGCAAACTGATACCAGATTTACCATTGAATAAAACAATTACAGAATTTGCAGGACTTAGGGCAGTATCAAGTACAGGAGATTTTGTTTTAGGTAAAAGTAAAATTAATGGATTTTATAATGCGGCAGGGATACAGTCACCGGGGTTGACCAGTGCACCAGCTATTGCCGAGTATGTTGTTAATGAATTGATAAGCGAAGCAAAATATACGGTTAAAGAAAATTTTGTAAAGGATTTGCCACGCCGCAAACCTTTTTTGCGTATGACAAATGAGGAACGTGAAGAGCGGATTAAACAGAATAAATTGTATGGCAGGGTTGTTTGCAGATGTGAAACAGTCACAGAAGGTGAAATTGTGGATGACATTCATTCCTCAGTGGGGGCTACGACGGTGGATGGAGTCAAACGCCGTTGTCGGGCAGGTATGGGCAGATGTCAAGGCGGATTTTGTGAACCGACAGTTGCTTTAATTTTGGCAAGGGAATTAGGTATTTCTGCGACTGAAGTTATGCGTAGTAAGGGTAAAAGCCCTATCTATTATCCTAAGGAGAGCAGATAATGGAGTATGATGTAATCGTCATTGGGGCTGGCCCTGCGGGGATGGCAGCGGCACAAAGTGCTCAGGAAAATGGTGCAAAAAAAATTTTGCTGATTGACCGTGGGATGGTTACAGGTGGCATTTTATTGCAATGTATTCACAATGGTTTTGGTGTACATCAATATGGTGAGATGTTAACAGGACCGACTTACGCGCAACGTGCCTATGAGCAGATAAAAGATAAAAAAGAAATTACATTATGGTTGGATACGGTTGTACTTACAGTTACAGCTAAAAAAGAAGTTACTTGTGTTAATCCTGAGCGGGGGGTAAAAAAAGTTGTTGGGAAAACGATTATTTTAGCGTCAGGGTGCAGGGAACGTCCAAGAGGTGCAATACGGATACCGGGTCAACGGCTTGCTGGTATTGTAACGGCAGGAGCCGCTCAACGGATGGTTAATTGTTTTGGATTTATTCCGGGCAAAAAAATCGTGATTTTGGGCAGTGGTGATATTGGTTTGATTATGGCACGACGTTTGACGTTGGAAGGGTGCGAGGTCAAGGCAGTTGTGGAAATTTGCCCATATTCAAACGGATTGCAGCGCAATATATCGCAATGTCTTAATGATTTTGATATACCTTTGTATTTAAGTCATACTATTGTAGATATTCATGGCAGAGACAGAGTGGCAGGAGTTACTGTGGCAAAGGTGGACGAAAAAATGCAAGCCATTGCCGGGACAGAGTTTCAAATTGATTGTGATACGGTAGTATTAAGTGTGGGACTTATACCGGAGCGGACATTGATCAATAATTTACCTTTGCAATTTGACGCTTTGACAGGTGGACCATTGGTTGACCAACATAGGCAAACAGAGCTGGCAGGATTTTTTGCGGCAGGTAATGTGGTACATGTGCATGATATTGTTGATTATGTGACGGAAGAAGCAATGATTGCAGGAAAATTTGCGGCATTGCAGGCGCAAAATAATGTGGTTGGCGGCAGACGGGTGCAAATAAAATGCGAAAAAGGTGTGCGTACTTGTGTACCGCAATTTCTTTTTTTGCCGGATGTGGCGGAAGATGTCAAATTGTATTTGCGGGTGTCGAAGTTTGTCAGAGAAAAACATTTGGTAGTAAAGAGTGGTAATAATGTTTTGTGGAATCAATATTTGATGGCAGGACGTCCCAGTGAAATGATTATGTTAGATATACCTGCGGACAGTTTGCAAAATGTTACAGATGAAATTACAGTAGGGTTGGAATAACAGAAAATGACAGAAACAAAAAAATTTAATTGTATTACATGTCCACGTGGTTGTGAGTTGACGGTTACATTGCAGGATGGCAAGTTCCAGTCAGTAACAGGTAATTTTTGTCCCAATGGAGCAAAATATGCTGAGCAGGAAGTAACAGCACCGATGAGGATGTTAACAGGAACGGTGAAACTTACAGGTGCAGGCTTACCATTGTTGCCGGTAGTGAGTACCGCAGAATTGCCCAAAGACAAGATTTTGTTGGCAGCAGCAGAATTACGTAAGATAACTGTTGCAGCACCTGTCAAATATGGTGATATAATTATTCACAATATCTTAGGGTTGGGCGTGGATATGATTGCCAGTTGTGATTTTGCTTGCATAAAGTAAATAAATTGTGGTAAAATATAAAAACTAAAGGAGGGGTCTATAATGTTGTTTGGCAGTAGAGATGACGAAGAGGAAAGAATTCAACAGGAAAAACCAGTTTCTCCAAAGGCATATAGCAATGATCCGGCAACTAGAGGTAATGTTGCGTATGATGTTTTAATTGGCAAGAACACGGTAATTAATGGTAATATTTCTGTTCAGGGTTGTACCCGTATAGATGGCTATATTGAAGGGACATTAGCTGTAGATAATACATTGCATGTAGGTGAAGCGGGAGTTATTAAGGCACCTATTTATGCACAAAATGCAGTTATAGCAGGTACAGTTTTTGGGAATATTGTCTGCAAAGGCCGTTTACAACTTACAGATACGGCAAAAGTTACAGGCAATTTGAAATGTTCGTCTTTGATTATTCCTGACGGGGCATATTTCCGTGGCACTTCCAGTGGCTTTGATGAAAGTGCGGAACTGCCAGAAGGAACTCCGCAAGTGGTAGAGCAACCATCGGAAGAATAAAAATTTGCATAAAAAGTTTACAAAAAAGTAGTTACAAAAATGGATTTTGTGACTGCTTTTTTATTTTCATATACCACAATCTTTTGTGGTGTAACCAATATGTAGAAAAATGTAAATGGGGATAACATTTTGCAAGTCAGGTTATTAAAAAGTGGATAACTTAAGGTATTTCTATAAAACTTTTGATAAAAAATGGCATTTTCTATGATTTTTATAAACTTTTCCACTCAAAATTGTGGATAACTGGGTGGATAAGTTGAGAAAAAGCGATTTTAAGGCATAAATTATACTACCACATGATGTGGTATGGATAATGTCAAGTATTTTTTTAACAAAATTTAGAGGAATTTTGTAAACATTGCAATCTGTTTATAAGAAATATATAATAACATACATTAAGAATTGGAGGGGAAAATGGGTTTAAAACAAAGTGCGGTTTTGGCATTGGTTGAAAAAGAGTTTGGCAGGTCAATTAATTGTTGTTCTATTGATGGGGGATATTTGTTTTTAGTAAAGAAAGATGATGCGATACAAGTAGTGGCGGCAGTACAGGGTGATTGTGCGTGGGCAGAACATTGGCAGACAGAAAAAAGTATGGAGAAAGACGGTGTAATGCTGAATGTCTTAAAAATAAATGCTAATAATGCTGCACTGGTGCGGAGATACATCAAGTGGACAGCACCAAGTGCTTGCGGGACAATGGGTATAAGCATTGGTATAACTGATTCTCGTGCCAAAATGGGAACGGCGGCAGCAGAAAGTTTTAAAAACCGCCAGATTAAGCCGGTTTTTGGCGATTGCAGCCCGGAAAAGTTGCAGGCAGAACAACGTAACTTGCTGAATATGGCAGATGACGCTACTTGGGGAGTTTTGGAAGCGGATTATCGGGAAGGATACGGTATTAATGCCGCAGGACTAAAAACAGAAGAAGAAATTGTTAAGGCATTATTGTATGGCTACAGTATGATTGGTGTTGATGCTACAGACAAAATAGTTCAGGATAATGTCAAATTAAGTGATGAAGAAATTGCCAAAAAATTTGAAGCATTCCCAATTGAATTTCAGGCGGCGGTTAATGCTTCTTATTTGAATGTCGAGTTTCAGGTCGGCAAACATAAAATAAGTTTTAAGCCAAAAAAAGTGCGGCGGATTGTTTTGGAATATGGTGAAGTTATAATGCATATCCAATATATATATAATACTTATTTAAAACCAACACCGTGGCCTATTGATTTTGAATTGGAATTGCGTAGGGACGGCAGACCGCTGACTGTACAGGAACATTATCTGATTGCCAATGAATTGGAACGGAACGGTGTGCGGCTGACCAGTTTTCTGTTTGATATGGCAGATAATCTGACGGATGCAGAATTGCAGTTACACGCAGAAATTGCCAATACCTTTGAATATAGATTGTCTTTGGCAAATGCTGATTTGGGAAACAACGATTATACGGAATTTTTAAAAATTGCCAAAAATAAAGGGCATTTTAAAGTTAAATCGGCAGAAGAAGCAGTAAAACTTTTGAATAAGATATAAAGATGCTTGCCAAAAATTAGTGCCTTTGATATAATATGCAAGCTTGCACTTATTAGGTGCAACCTTCTGCCCGTGGGGAACACGGGCCAATAGTCCGAAGGAGGAGGTGTTTGACTCGTGAACAAGTACGAAGTCATGTACATTGTAAAGCCGTTGGAAGATGAGGCCTTTGAGGCGGTTGTAAAGAAATTTGAAGACCTTGTTAAAAATAACCGCGGCACAGTGGAAAAAATTGACCGCTGGGGCAAAAAGCGTTTTGCCTACGAAATTCAAAAGTTGTACGAAGGTTTGTATGTGGTTATGAACTTCAGTGCAGATGCTGCCTGTGTGGCAGAATTGGACCGTGTCATGAAGATTACGGACGAACTTTTGCGTCACATGATTGTGAGAAAGACAGAAAAAAGGAGCGAAGAGAAAAAAGATGAATAAGGTATTTTTGTTGGGAAGATTGACCAAAGACCCTGAAGTTCGTTATACCAACACAGGTAAAGTAGTTACACAGTTCACAATCGCAGTTGACCGTCCCTATGTGAACAATGAAACAGGTCAAAGGGAAGCAGATTTCTTCCCGGTTGTTATTTGGGGTAAATCTGCTGAAACCGCAGGCAATTCCCTTTTGAAAGGTCAACGGGTTTTGGTTGAAGGCCGTGTGCAAATCCGTAACTATGAAGCAAAAGACGGCACAAAACGTTGGGTTACAGAAGTTATTGCTGACCGTTTTGAATTTATTGAACGTAAAGACCAATGGGAACGCCGTGGTGAACAAGGAAAACCGGCCACAGATGAACTGCCACCACCGCCGGAGCCGGCAGGAACCAGTATCAGTATGGGCGGGTTTGGTGCGGCAGTACCTGATGACGAAAAAATCCCATTTTGATTGTTAAAGGGAGGTAAAAGAGATGGAAGAAAAACGTCCGGACAGGATGAGAAGACCACGCCGTAAAGTTTGCCAGTTTTGTGCAGAAAAAGCGGAAGGGATTGACTATAAAGACGTTGCAAAATTACATCATTTTGTAACAGAACGCGGCAAAATATTGCCACGCCGTATCAGCGGCTGTTGTGCAAAACATCAGCGCCAGCTGACAACTGCCATTAAGCAGGCACGTTGTGTGGCATTAATGCCTTATGATGGTGAATAAGCAATAAAAAAAACTCCACGCATTGCGTGGAGTTTTTTATCGCTTTAATCAAAAAATCCTGGAACAATGTTAAATTCTATTAAAACTGCATAGATACTAAAACAACATATCCAGATACTGCCAAAGAAGTAACCCCATTCTTTGTCACGAAAATTGACGTAAATACCTCTGCCAAAATATAGGGCCATACATCCCCAAATAATTACCCTTGTCCACCACATTTCGTTACCCATAATACCGTTAGCGAACATTTTATACTCCTTAAACCATTATGGTGAAAATTA
>JAGHTS010000186.1 GCA_018065225.1 Candidatus Phascolarctobacterium caballi | reverse complement strand
TACCCTCTGTCGGCAAATTAAGCAATTTTTTCAAAAAAGGTATATTTTGTGTTTCCAAAGTGTAACGACCGGCACCAAACAAATCTAATGCCTGACCGTTCATAAAGAAAATCGCTTCCTGCGATTCGTGAACTATCAACTGTGAATAAGTATTAAAATCTTCATTTGGATGTTTCCAAATAAAAGTACTGTTATCCCCTTCATACTTGATTACATCTAAAACTGCCATAAAATATTCCTCCATTAAGATTTTTTATCATCGCACTTTTTAAATCTTATTTTATAAATTATAAGATTTTTTAATGCCTATTTCAAGTATTTTGTAACCAATAAATGCTTACATAAGATATTATGTGATGTAAAATGTCTTAAAACAGGAGAGAAAAATGTTTGAAGACGAATTTAGAAAACGGCTTTCGGAATTGTGTACCCGAAAAAAAGTTTCCGCACGGGATATGAGTTTATCTATCGGACAAAACCCCAGTTATATCAACCGTATTGAAAATGGTATTATGATGCCAAGTATGTCCGTATTTTTATCTATTTGCGACTATCTTAACATCACCCCGTCAGAATTTTTTAATACCAATAATTCATCCCCCGAACGCCTACGAAACGTAATAAAAAAATTGGAAAGTTTAAGTAGTAGCAAATTTAACAATATTGCTGCTGTAATTGAAGATTTAACGAACTAAACCGCTTACGAAGTAAATCGTAGGCGGTTTTTCTTTTGCACTTCCGCCTATGCAAATCCAAAATCAAATGCCTTTTCAAAATAAAAAGTGTAAAAAGGTAAAATAAATCTAACGTTAGATTAGGGGTAATCTAACGTTAGATTTAGAACGCATTTTTATAAAATTTTGTGGTTTCAAAACAAATCAATCCTCAAAATGTGTACCTGTTCCAAAACTTTTAGGGGCTTCCATGTTTAATTAACGAACGGATATTACGTAATATCAGCGGATATTACGTAATATCCGCTTGCTTTTTACCGGTTGTGATTTAGAAAAACATAGGGGATATTAGTTAATATCCCCCGACATTAGCTAATATCCCCACATTGCCAACAATAAAAATGCCCTTAATTATAACTTAACCTGCATATGCTCCCTGTCAAAACTGTGTACTGTATCAATAAAACGCACTGTACCTGTAGCATAACGGGTAACAATGCTATGAGTACGCACACCACCGCCAAAATAACGCAAACCGTTCAACATTGCCCCACAATCTGTAATGGCAGTTGCTGTGAACATGCAATCGTCACCTTTAACCAAATC
>JAGHTS010000239.1 GCA_018065225.1 Candidatus Phascolarctobacterium caballi | reverse complement strand
GTGGTACTGTTAATATGTATAATGCCAATGTGAAATTTGATGGGAATGTAACAAATAATGCAAGCAGTGTATTTAATGCTAAAAATTCTATGATAGAAGTTGGTGGAAAATTAACAGTTAACGGAACAGCAACATTAGAAAGTACAGATTTGAATATAACAGGAACTGACGGCATTGATGTTGACGGGACATTTAATATGAACGGCGGCACTTTGACGGCAGAAGAAATTAGCGGCAACGGGACATTTAATGGCATTAGCGGTAATCTGCATGTTAAAAGTTCCAGTGTGAAAAATTTAACGCTTGGCGGCGGATTGGAAGTCCATATTTCTTTGCCGACAGCACATCTTGCCGCTGATTTTGATGGCAGTGTAATTGATGGTGTGTTTTATAATGTAAATACTTCTTTCACAGGTGGAGCCAATTTGATTATTGATGATGGTTCTTTGGATTTAGGCAGTTATTATGTAATCGTTAGTGGTGATGCGGTTAATACGGATGGAGATAATCATAACATTTTTGGAAGTATTTCTTGTAATGATGCCTCTATGGAAATTGTTCCTGTAAGTGAAGAGGCACTTGAAGGTACGGGGCTTACTCTTGACAAATTTAAAAATATGATTGTTTTGAAAACAACAGAGGGCGACATTTTGTTGCACGAAAAGAAACTTGAACCATATTATCCTGTGATGGAAGCTATCAAAGACGATACAGGTTCTGAAGCCAACAAACTTTATGCCGACCTAAAAAATGCTTATCGCAAAAACCATAAAGGCGGCGTGGCGGCAATGGAAAGTTTGCTTGGTCAGCCCAATGTGGCGTCTATGTTCAAATCAGGATTGCAAGTGGCAAGTTTGATTTCCAATGCAACGCTTGACCATACATCTTTGGTGGAACGGGATGTAAATTATTCCACAAACCATTACAAACCGAGTTTAAGAAATATGGTGGCAGATAGCCCTGATATGGATTCTGATCCGGAATATATTGGCGTTGGCAAAGTTACGGATATTATGCCGTACCGCAGCAGCAAGAGCAGCAGTCAAAGTAATTATTCTTCGCCCCGCAGCAGCGTTGGCAGACAAAGTGCATATAACAGAACTGTTCAAAGAGATTATTACAGTAATTATGAAGAGGAAAGACGGACTTCCCGTCCGGCGGTTGACCGTTATTCAAAGAGCAGTTATGGTGGCGGAAAATCTTATGGTTCATTAAAAAATCTTCAAAGTTATTCCGGAAGTGATGCAAATAAACAAGTTTGGGCAGCATATCTTCACAGCAAGGAAGATATTGATGGTTTGCAAACAGGAGGCACCGAGAGGGAAGGAACAAATACAACTAATGGTGCAGTTGTTGGGGCAGACCTTTGGAGCACGGAACATGCTTTTGGCGGGTTGAGTGTTTCTTATGCCACAACAGATGTGGAAACAGCCAATGATTTTAGCAAAATTACTAATGATGTTAAATCTTATGGCATAGGGATTTATCACCGTCATGATTACAGAAGAGGTGCAATGATTTTTGACGGCGGCTTTACACACAACAAAAATGAAATAAAGCAGGAAATGAATTTGGCTAATTCTTATGAAATAAAATCCAAGCCCAAAGTGGAGATTTTTGATGCGGGACTTCGCTATGAACATAAATGCCATGTGGATGAAAACGCGGCGGTTGTTCCTTATATTGGAGTGCGTTATACAATGGTTGACCCCGATAGTTATTGCAATAATATTGGCATTCGTTATGGCACACGGCATGATGATAT
>JAGHTS010000104.1 GCA_018065225.1 Candidatus Phascolarctobacterium caballi | reverse complement strand
AGCAAGTCAGGCAACAAGGGTGTGGATGCCGCTATGACCGCTATGGAAATGGCACAACTGTTCAAACAATTGTGATTTATTGCACAAAAAAAGCACGGCATAAGCCGTGCTTTTTTTACTATATTTTATTTTTGAAATTTTGAACCGATAAGATAAACCACTGCCGCTGTTACCATCGCATTAATTGAAGGAATACCGGACAAAACGTCATTGGAAGTCAGGTTACCTACAACCGCACCAATAATTACACCCAACACAGCACCATAGTTAATAAATACCGGCTTATAACTTTCATCCTTATATGCTTCCCTATTGGTAAAATACCCCAACGCAAGAATAATGCCAATCGGCGGCAAAGTTGCGTTCAAAGTACTTAAATAACCGCAGAAATTCCAATACAGCCATACTGCGGTAACCGTACCCAAAATACCGCTGAACAACACCATACTGCGTTTGCTGAAACCTGTAATATTCGCCAAGCCAAGACCAGTAGTATAAATGGCATTATCATTGGTCGTCCAAATATTCAACCCCAAAACAAGAATCGCCGTCCAAAACATTCCCAAGTTTTTCATTACATCAAAAATATCATTGCCGCCTACATAAATATTGGCAACCGCACCAAAGAAGAACATCAATGAATTGCCGATAAAGAACGCCACAACAGTTGTCCAAAAACCAACCCATTTGCCTTTGGCATAACGGGTAAAGTTAGGGGTAGCAGTACCGCCGCTTACAAAGGAGCCGATAACCAGTCCTGCCCCGCCAATAATACTCATAGCACCTGACTGACGGGCAAAGTTTTCAATAAAAGTGCCATTGCCCTGTTGTGCCGCCATAATCATAGCCGCTGTACCCAGAATTGCCACACAGGGAACTGCCACATAAGAAATAATCGTCAAAGATTTGATACCATAATATGCTGATGCAGTCATACAAATACCTGCCAAAAATACCAAACCATACATAACCATTTGGTCATCACCAAACCACGCTTTGGCAACCGGAATGGCAAACATTGCCAAGCCAACACCAAACCAACCGCATTGGGTAAAGGCAATCAACGCACTGGGCAAATATGAACCCTTTTCACCAAAGGAACGGCGGGCAAGCAAATCTAAACTCAAACCGCTTTCCGCACCAATATAACCCAACACACCCGTGTAACAACCCAAAATCAAACCACCCAACAATAAAGCCCCGATAAATCCGCCAAAATCCAAACCGTTACTTAACACCTGACCTGTCCACATACTGGCGCTGAAAAAAGTAAAGCCCAGCATAATCATAAACATAGTCAGGTAACCACGCCGCTCTGATTGCGGCACCGCACTGTTTTGATAATCTTTGTCCTGTTGTGCCATCATAAACCTCCATCCGTTTCATCTGTATTTTTTGGAACATATTTTTCCACCGCCGCTTTAAATTCCCTTAACCGTCTTTCGGCAATCTCTTTTAAAGAACGGTGACTGTTCTTTTCCAAATAAGTTTGTTCCTGCTCATACAAGCGATGCGTAAGTTCGCTGTCCAACGCATTGTAATGGTTTAGTTCCAGCCATTCGCCATAACCCACAGGAGTTTTATACCCGATTTTTTCATCCGTAAAATTCTTAAAATTAATCGTGTCCGCAACCTTAATCACATCTTCCCAATACTCAGTAACCTCTTTGTAATGGTCAGGAATTTCATAACGCCTTGCCCCGCCATCATAAATAGTACATTTTTCAAACAGGGCATCATCGTCATTCAGCGTCTGCTCACGATACTCCGGCGCCAAAATAGCATCCTTCCAATAGAAATCTACATAAGGGACTTGAAATCCCAAAACACCTTTATCAACATAATTGCTGAAAATACCCTCATGATAAACACAATAAAAGCCCTCAAAATCGGGCCAGTACATCTGCAATTCCTCTGTTAAGTTTTCCATAATGGTGATACCCATATTGCCGCCGATAGTGAAAAAAACAATGTTCCGCAAACTTGCTCCAACTTTACGGTATTCTTTGACCACAAATTTCAGACACTTCACCAAAGTGTCGCCAGTGGCGACAATATCACCGATAATCAAAGTGCCTTTATCAATAATGTGAAGTTTCTTATATTTGATATCCAATCCAACAATAACCTTGTCTTCAAAAACCCGTTCGCAAGAAAGAAAATTCACATCGTTAACCCTAATGCCACTGCGGTAACAACATTCCTCCAAAGGATAATTCAATCCGCCACGCAAAATCGTCAAAATACTGGCGGCACCATGAATATAACCCTTTTTGTTAAAATAATCCAAAGTTATCTTGGTAGGATTACACATTGAATCGTAACATTCAAAACCGATTATCTCCGGCGAATTAAGCAATTTGCAAGTAAATGGACTGCTCACCACATAATATTTGTTGATGAAATGTTTGGCGTCCAAACGGTACAAATTGGCTTTTTTATGCTTGTACTCCGGCACCAATTCCACACCCTGAAGTTTCTTGAACATAACAACTGCTCCTTTTATACACTCGCAATATAATACCACATATTGTGGTATTATGCCACAAAAAGCAGGTGTGTATACACGATTTGTAGTAAATCTACTCTTAATTCATAATGTTGTAAAGTTTAATACAAAATGAAAAATGTTTTTATATAGAAATATTTTTGTCCTTGACAGCAACAGCAAAACTATTACTGCCAAATTCATTTTTTACCGCAAACAAAAACTATGATATAATAAAAAAATAGGAGGTTAAATTATGTTAGAATTTAAAAATAGTGTATTCAAATTAAAACCAATCAGCGAAAGTGATATGGTTCCTGATGTAAAAAATATGTTAATCAACAATGAAACCATCCTTTCCGCTTTTGAATCAGGACGTGACCAAGTGATTTTTACCACAAAACGTGTCCTCGCTGTTGATGTAAAAGGTATCGTGGGCAAGAAAAAAGAGTTTTCTTCCCTGCCCTATTCCAAAGTCCAACATTTTACCGTACAAACTCCCGGATTTATGGAATTGCTGTCAGACGGAGAACTGATTTTAGGTTTTGCCAACGGCATCCTTGTGCAATTTGAATTTGGCGGCAAAGTTGATATTATCAGCATCTGCAAAAGCGTTGGCGAATGTATATTGTAATCTTTAAATAAACAGGTTCACAAAAAAGGCACTGCATTGCAGTGCCTTTTTGATTATGTATTTTAATTTAGTACCGTATCATCTAAATCCAACTACACCATCTTTCCCTCTTTTTTTGCACAGGCAAAAACATTATTCATAATTGCTGTTTTAGAACAACACGTTTCCAGCATATCAAAAAACAAATCCAAAGTCAGATAAGTGGCAACTGCCTCCTTGGGCAGCCCCGCCTGCAAAACCAGCAAAGTCATAACAGATATGCCCCCGCCCGGTACTGGTGGCAAAGTTTGTGCCAAAAGTAAATAACTGAACATATTAAGAATTAAACTGGAAACAGAAATATTTTGATTATAAACCATTAACAATCCCAAAATGGCAATGGGAAAACCGACAACCTCCCCCACTTTAACAATCGTCTGTGAAAAAGGCAGGGCAAAATCTTTATAAGCGTCTTCCACCCCTTCTTCTTCCAAAGTTTTTGTCATCAAAGGAATACATGCTGCCGTACTGGCTGTTGTATATGCCAATAAAGTGACTGGCATAACCCTCATAAAATGTTGTTTGATATTAAAATGGTTTTCCAACGCACTCCACAAAGTATCAGCAAAAATTACCAAAATACCTGCAGCATAACCAATCGCCAAAATCTTCCAACATCCTAAAATATCCGAAAAATCACCACTTAACAATATCCCTGTTAAACTGAGATAAATAATAACCGGCACAACCACACAAAAATAACTGATGGCATTCATTAGCAAAGCATTGCACTGCTTAAATATCCAACTTAAATCTCCATTTTCCCGGTCAAGCATTAACAACAAAATCCCTGTACATACTGCCAAGAACAATACCTGCAAAGTATTGCCTGAAACAAACGGATCAAGTAATCCTTGCGGCACTATCCCCAAAACCATTTTATAAATGTCACCCAACAATGCCAAAGTTAGACCGCCGGAAAAATTCACTGTTCCAAAAGCAAAAATCCCTATCAATGTACCAATAATCAGCCAAAAAACATTATAAATTTGCGCCCTTTTAAATAATCCTTTACCTAATTTTGACAAAGTTGCCAAATCGCCCATACTGGAAATGGCACTGCACACATTAAAGAAAATCAAAAATGTTGCCACTGCCTTCACCAACCCCATAATCATACCAAAAGTAGGGTCTATTACATTGGCATTAATTGCTGCGACTATCTCTTTGGGCAAAAACATGGATAGCTGCCACGTAATTACAGAAGCAATTATTGCCACACCAATTTTGGTAATATTCCCCATTGACTGTAATGGCAATTTCACACTATAAACATTTTTTCCGTGAATATATTTAAAAGATGTAGCAAGTCCCAAATTGCCTTGCAATTCAGACATATAACCTGCTATTTCTGCATCTGTATTCTGCAAAGGGTCACAACAACGTCCTTTAAGCACCAAAGAAATGGTACAACGGACAAAACGCTTACGATACTCCACCGTAAAAGTTTCGCCTGCCAAACCATTTTCCAACCAATAAAGCAATGCTGTTTCCACATTGAGCCGCGTCTTAATAATATCTTCTTTGCTCTGTTTTTTCTCTTTAAGAAATTTCCCTATTTCCTCAGAAATGATATCCACATTTTGAGATGTAAGGGTATATTCTTTTTGCATCCTGTCACTCCTTGCTACGGGAATTTTTATTTCACGCCTTCATAATTGGCAACATCAATAACTTTATATCCCAATTCTGTAATTTTACCGACAATACCCAAACCTTGATTGCCTAAATCCGCACGGATATTGATGGTGGCTGTACCGTCAGGCAAAACTCTCGGCACCAAACTCATAATATTGATGTTTTCCTCTTTAAATAAGGTTGCCAACTCTGCCACAACACCAACTTTATCGGGTGTTTCAATAGTAAATCTGGTACAGGGTTTATGCATTGCCATGATTTCTATAAAGGCACGGAAAATGTCTTTCTTGCTGATAATCCCTACCAAACGGTT
>JAGHTS010000241.1 GCA_018065225.1 Candidatus Phascolarctobacterium caballi | reverse complement strand
TTTTTTATTTTGACCACCCGTAAGGGTGGCAAATAACTAAAACAACACATTCATAGTTACCAATCAAGCATAGCATATTCTAACGACAAGCAACATTTTTCATTGCCGGACAAAACATCCTGAACATCTTTTACTTTAACTGCCAAATGCCTGCCATCCTTATTTTCCCAAATAACCGCATCTCCAACATTCAAAAACTTTTTTTGACCGTCAAATACCACATCAATCTTTTGTTTATTAAGCGAAACAATATTATCCACATCAGGAACAACAACTGACCCTTTCATCTTCAAATCACTGCAACGGATACAAATTCTCTTCAAATCACCACATTCCCAAACAGTACTGAACTCGCTAACACCATGTATAAACTTCAACAGTCCGCCGTTCTTGGTATAATCAAAATTATATATACCCTCACGTCCCCTAACACAAAATTCATCAGTTTTATCCGCTGCAACCCCCAATAATTTTGCCACATCAAAACTATAAATGTATGGCTTTGAACTGTTACTTATCCGTAAATATTCCTGCGGAATTTCCTTCAGATACTTTTTGACCGTCGGAACAGAAACTTTAAGCCGTTTTGCCATTTCATTTACGGTAAGTCCGCCTGCAATAACCACATCCTCACAAATCAACATATAACAAAGCCCTTCAGCCCCCGAATCCAACTGCACCTTTTTATTCAAAACCGCACAAGCATCCGCACACCTTTCTCTAATCACAAAAATGCGTTCCTTTAGATGATTTACCCCATCCAAAATCAACTGCAAAAAATCAATCAAAAACGGGGTTAAATCTCCCAAATTATGATAATCGTTTGCCTCCATAAACATATCATAATACTTTTTCCTCTGCCTCAGCATCATGGCGGACAACTGCAAAGCAATCCGCACATCCAACACCTGATTTAAAAGATAAGAGGAAATCAAACGGTTCATCCGTCCGTTGCCATCATAAAAAGGATGAATATAAGCAAAAAGAAAATGGAAAATACCTATCCGCAGCAATAACGGAATATCATCGGAATGCAAAATTTTAAATCCTATATCCATCATTTCTATAATCTTTGCTTCCGGCATAACCCCCGAATGAACCGCCTTACCAGTTTTTGTAACCACATCAACAGGTTTCTGTCTAAAGATTTTACCATCCGGTCCGTTCTTTTTATCTTCTTCCAAAACCTCAGGCAAAACAAATTCATCATAAAGTTTACGGATTGCCTGACATGAATCCACAACAAAAATATGATGTTCAACCAATTCCCTATACTTTTTAACAATACTCCAGCTTCTGACATGCGACCTTTTGTCATTCACACAATCATACGCCGCCTCAACCTCCTGTTTGGAACTGTTAATCCCCTCAATATTGTTAGTGGCAACAATTTCATCAATCAAACAATGATAAGTGAACCTGTCCAATATATCTTCAGGCACAATATGGAAAAACTTAATAAGACCCAAACTCTCTCCCAAAACTTTTTCAAGCAAATTTGTCAAATTTTCATCATAAACAAAAAAAGCGGCGACCTCTTCTCTCCCCTGATACTGCTTAATTGAAAAAGGTAATTTTTTTGTATTTTGTTGGTTAAACCTTTCAGAATATATTTTTTTCCACAATTCCTCGTCCTTGTAATACATGGACTTTAATCTGACATAATCCATAGCCGACTCCTTTACACATTACACAACAAGATACATTAAATTTTTAATATATTTACATATTATGAAACAAGATATGAAAAAAATCATGTATTTTTTCATATCTTGTTATTTCAAAGTAAAAAAACATCTAATTTTTACAAAAACCCCCACCCTTTCGGGCGGGGGTTATTACATTGAATATACAAATCACATTATTGATAAGTATTGTCAAAGATTCTTTTTATTGGCAACAGCCAAAATAAAATCTGCAACAATACATGCTGCATTAACAATCAATAAAGCATGATGATTTTCCACCGAAATTCTTTTAGAACCAAGACCATGAGAATCGCTTGCTATATTTCTCATTTCAACAACCGCATCAACAATTGTATTAAGTCCTGAAATCAATTTATTAATTCTTATATCTGCTTCATTTCCCGTTTTTATACCATATTCTTCACGTACTTTTTTATATAGTTCTGACATACTAATTGATTTTGACTGTTCTATTCCCCTATTTTCAAGAACATATTTAAAAACTTCTTCCAACAATGTTTTTGCTTTTGTTATAGCACTATCAAAATTTTCTTCTTCTACATCTTTTATTGCCCGGTCTTGCACATCCCTTATATAACTTCTATCAACCTTATTAATTTTAGGTATTTCAATCTCTACTTTTTCTAAAGT
>JAGHTS010000195.1 GCA_018065225.1 Candidatus Phascolarctobacterium caballi | reverse complement strand
GGCTAAGTGTGCCGGCAGTATAATTTACAATACCATTATTGGTAAACGTGCCACTGTTAACAAGATAACTGCCATTGGCAACTGTAACTGTACCTGCTGCTTTGTTCGTAACAGCACTTACCGCACCACCGTTAATAGTAAATGTTTTGTTATTTGTTACCAGCCCTGTTTGAGTTCCTTGGGTAATTGTATATGTACCTGCTGTCCCTATGGTAACATCACCGCTTATGGTACCTGTACCGTTAAGCGACATTGAATTATTGTTGGTCACTTTACCGCTGACTTTGCCGTTTGTCACATTAAATGTCCCGTTGTTGGTTACATCACCTGTCTGGTTTCCTGTCGTAACTGTATATGTACCTGCTGTACCTATGGTAACAGCCCCGCTTACGGTACCTGTACCGTTAAGCGACATTGTCTTATTGTTGGTCACTCCAATGCTTACTTTACCGTTTGTTACATTAAATGTTCCGTCGTTGGTTACCGCGCCTGTTTTTACTTCGCCGCCGCTGACAGTTACTGTACCTGTATTTGTAATACCGCCGGTGACCACACCTGCACTGATGTTTGCTGTACCACTATTTGTCAACTTACCCGACAAAGTACCCGCTTTAGCAAAGGTCAATGTGCCGCTGTTGGTCAATGCGGGACTATACGTACCTGTTCCTGTTTTAAGTGTACCGGCATTGGTAAATGATGTGGCATTACTGATATTGCCGCTGGAACCGCTCATATCCAATGTCGATTTAGTATTGATATTTATGGTTGCATGTCCGGTTATGCCTGCAGTGCCGGTCATGGTAACTGTATTTGCAGTACTGCCATTACCGATAGTAACAGTTCCGGTATTGTCACCGGCAATACCTCCGTCCATGCTTACAGTACCATATAAATTTATTTTGTCACTTTTATCACCATAGATATCGTTGGCGGCCCCTTTTGCCTTGTTGCCGGTAAACGTTGCCGTGCCGTCAACTTGAAATGTACCCACATTAACCCAAACAGCACCGCCAATACCGGAAGAACTGTTATTGGTAAAGTTGACCGTTGCACCGGAATTGATAAAAATGCCGCCCGCTGCATTATTCCAATAACCGAGTGCCCCGCCTTTGCCGTCCGTTGTAGCCCATGTATCAGAACAAGTATTAAAAGTTGTGGTACCGCTTTCAAATATTACTTTTGCTGTACCCCAGGAACGTACAGGTCCGCCATAACCTGTATAAGTATTATTTTTGTTTCCTACCGAACCGCCGGTAATCCTTACCTCGCCAGCGGACGCCTGAATCAAGCCGTGACCGGTGGGAGAATGGATATAGTCAAGATTGGTCCTGAAAGTGCCTCCGGAAACAGTGAGTACCGCCCCGGAATAGATATGCTGGCTGTTGTTATAATATCCGCCTGATATAGTAACTGTACCTTTTAAAGTGCTTGATGTGTTTATGGCGCTGCTCACTGTTGTTGTATTTTTAAAATTAATATTGCCGGAATTTGTTATTGTGCCGATTAATTTGCCACCGCCGATGTTCACAGCCGCTGTCCCGTCACTGACAATAAGTTTGGACGTGCTGTCCAACATCTGCATTTTGCCCACCGTCAAAGTGGCGTCCTTTGCAACACTCACCGTTTGATTGGCTGTCACATACCTGATGCCGTTATTCATATTGGTTGTACCGCTAAAGTTTGCCGTTGCCGCAACAGTTGCCCACAGGTCAAGGTTGTAGCCGCCGTTATCTGTATCACTGAACGTGTTGGTGCCTGTAAAATTCCATGTTGTGGTACTGTTACACAACATAAGTGTGGCATGACTATTATTGTCATCATGGTTTTTAAACGTGCAGTTGTTGATGGTTACGGTGCCGGCATCGGAGCCAATGGCACAACCTGAAAACAGTGTTTTGTTGCCGTCAAAA
>JAGHTS010000106.1 GCA_018065225.1 Candidatus Phascolarctobacterium caballi | reverse complement strand
TATATACACCACTGAAAAAGGTGTAACTTAAAATCCCCGACAGGGGACGGAAAAAACAGCAGGGTAATCTGCTGTTTTTTATATGGTAATAAAAATTGTTTTAAATAATTTATAAAAATTGAAATTTTTTTGCAAAAATGCAGAATAAGTTAACGGCAAAACATATTAAAAGTGCGGGGGTTAAAAACATTGCAAATTGGTCAGGTGAACAACATGGATTAAGAATTGCAGGGATGGATTGAAATGGAAAATCACGATAAGCATAAAGATTTGAAAAAGGTTTTGGAGGAGATAGAGTATGTTATAAAGCTTACAGAAACAGAATTGCAAAGAGAGTTAGACCATAAATCCACGATTAAAAAAATCTCCGACAGGGGACTGTGGAAACATACGGCGGTCTTGTAAAGAAGAAAGGTGGTGAATAATTTGGGGTCAATATTATTAGTTGTAGTTGCATTTGCCGTTATTTATATAATGAGCAAAGAAGATTGATTGTATCAAAAAATCCTCCAACATGTTGAAAAAACAGCAGATTGCTCTGCTGTTTCTTATATGGTAATAAAAATTATTTTAAATAATTTATACAAATTGCAAAATTTTTTTGCAAAAATGCAGAATCAGTTAACGTCAAAACATATTAAAAGTGCAGGGGTTAAAAACATTCCACAAGATAACAGGACACCCCATTATAATTTACACAGAAAGGAAGAAAAAATTATGACAAAAAGGACAGAAATAGTACAACCATACTCCGCAGTAAACGAAAAAGCATGGAACGATTGTGCAAGAATTGAAGCGTTTGAAAAAGGTCAATACCTTGAAAAAATAACATACAGAAAATTAAAAACAACAATGAAGGGACCGATTTGCTGGGTGGAAGGTGACACAACCAACTTTACCAACCATTTAAAAAACACCGGATTCAAATATTCGGCAAAAGAAAACAAATGGTATTTTATAAGCAACAGGTTAAAAGAAAAAGATTGGATGTGAAGCCCGTGGCTTGTTGCGTTTATTGGGTATATCGTAAATAAATTTTTTTGCAAAAAAGCAGAATCTGTTAATACCAAAACATATTAAAAGTGTAAACAGTACGGAGCAAAGTTTTTTAAGGAAGCAGGTGATTTTAGATGGCTGTTGAATTAACATTAAAAGAAGTATTGGAAAATATTAGTAAATATTGGCCCAAAATCAACAATAAAAACGGTAATTGGGAGAAATGTTTTGAATATTGCTTAATGGCAGCCAGAATGGGTGATGGGGGCAGTATGGCAAATACTGCCTGGCTATATGAAAACGGTCATGGAATAGAACAGAATGGCAGAGAGGCACTATATTGGGCAAAAGAAGGAGCAAAGGCAGGCAACAAAGTAGCCATTTGTCATCTTGCACGTTATTATGAAAACGGCAAATTTACCGAAGAAGATTTTGCAAAAGCACAAGAATACTACAAACTTGCAGGGGACAAAGGTTATGCTCAGGCCTATGGTAATTTAGCATGCATGTATGCTGACGGCAGGGGATGTGAGCCCAATTTTGGCAAAGCGGCTGTGTTATGGCTAAAAGCATATAAAATGGGGGAACAATGGGTAGCAAAATATTTGTGCGAGTGCTATATTCATGGCTACGGTGTAGAAAGAAATTTGGAAAAAGCACGCTTTTATTTGGCTGTTGTTAGGGAAAATATGGATGATGACGGCGATTTGGCGTATGATTTGGAGATTGCAGACATGGAAGAACATGGTGTGAAAATGGCAGAAGGTGAAGCATTAAATTTTTCCGCCAATGGCAGTGAAAGCGGTGTTAAATATAAAGAACTCCCAAAATATGATACAGAGTTTGTTTTGCATGGACATAATACTTTGACTAAATATTTTAATGAAGAAATCATAGATTTTTTTAGGAATATGGACGCTTATGAAGAAATGGGTATTCACAGTGTACCTGCCACTCTGCTTTATGGACCTCCCGGATGTGGCAAGACTTTTGCGGTGAACAAAATGGCAAAATATTTAAAACTGCCTGTGTTTGAAATCAATTCTTCTACAGTGGCGGATACTTATGTACATGGAACAGCAAAGAAGATAGCAAAAATATTTGAAGAAGCACGGGAAAAAGCGCCAAGTGTCCTCATTATTGATGAATTTGAAACCTATGTTGGCAGACGTGACCCGGACGACTGGAAATCCAAGATTGAAGAAACAGACGAGTTTTTGCGCAATATCGGTCCTGCAATAGACGATAAGGTAATAATATTTGCCATGACCAATATGCCTGACACAATAGACCCTGCAATTTTGCGTAAAGGCAGGTTTGATAATCAAATTAAGGTTGAACCGGCAGGTGAAACAGAAATAATGGATGTTTTAAAAGAGGAATTTAATAAAACAAAAGCAGATCCCAATATTGTTTTTGCAACAGTGGCACATAAATTAAGTGGTCACCCGCTTTCGGATGTCGGCTATCTTGTAAAACAGGCAATCAGGGTTACCGTCAGGGATGGGCGCAAGATGGTAAAACAAGATGACATTAACACAGTATTGAATGAAATGTTGAAAGGGGAAGAAACCCCAAAAGTTCCTGTCCGCAAACATATAGGATTTCAAACAGATATTATAAATGTATAAGAA
>JAGHTS010000183.1 GCA_018065225.1 Candidatus Phascolarctobacterium caballi | reverse complement strand
GGCAATTCCCGTCTGTGTTTTAAGTTATTGGCGGCAGGGACTTGCCCCCCTTTTGTGGGGCGGGTCTTTGGCGTTAATGCTTAACTTGATAATCTATTTTATGGTTTATCGTTTTTATGGTTATGAGGGCTATGGTCAGGGTGATGTTTTGCTGATGACTGTGGTCGGGTGTCATTTAGGTTCTTGGTTTTATTTGGATTTCTTTATTTTGTGGACTTTTGCTATGGGTCTGATAGCAACACTTTTGTGCCTGTGGCACAAAAATATCAAGGTGGAATTGCGGCTTGCTCCCTTTATCTTGGGCGGGGCAGTGCTTTTTGACCTTTTGGGCAGACCGGATTTTTTGACTTGGCTGGTTAGTTTGTAACTTTTTGGACAAGGGGTGAAGAAAATGAAAAAACTTAATTTAAGAAAACAATACTGGGCGTATGCGGTCTTGGCGGCTGTATGTGCCGGGTTTATATATACACCGCAAATGGCGG
This sequence comes from Candidatus Phascolarctobacterium caballi, assembly GCA_018065225.1. Classification (GTDB taxonomy): domain Bacteria; phylum Bacillota; class Negativicutes; order Acidaminococcales; family Acidaminococcaceae; genus Phascolarctobacterium_B; species Phascolarctobacterium_B caballi. The sequence goes on along the minus strand of JAGHTS010000183.1, from coordinate 14,630 downwards.
AAGCAAAATTTGGTAAAGGGGAAACAACAAGTGTTTTTGCTAAAGGCGATGAGGCAACATTTTTACAAAAAGGGTGGTATGTTGTAGGTGTTGATAGTAACGTAATTACACTTTTTTCAAAAGAGGCATGGGGACAAAGCTATTTGATAGCAAATAGTGGTAATTCAACAAACTATAAGGATACTTTGGTTAATACAGCAATGGCTACTCTCTATGGTGGTGTGACAATTAATAACAAAGAAAATATCATTTTAGATACTGTAATTGATAGTACAAATGTTAAATTTTATGCTCCAAGTATGGCTGAACTCGTTAGCACGGGAGCAAGTGGCGGTGAGGAATTAGGAACTTTTGAATTAACTAAAGCCAAATTATCCTTGGCTGGAGCGACTGGGAGTTCCCCTGAAGAAAGAAAAGCATATTGGACGAGAGACAATGGAGGTTACATATATAATTCTGGTACGCAAAAAACATTTGGCCCAATAGAGAGCAACGCACATGATGGCACTAACAATCTTTTTCTTCGTCCGGTAATTCGTATTGATAAGACATTGGCAGGTGCCGAAACATTAGGTGATGATAAATTGACTGGCGGTGATATGTCTGGTTCATATTTTTCAAGCAATGCAGAACTATCAGGTAATACTTTTACAGGCGGTACAGCAGGTGATATAAAATATATGATTGCTAAAACTACCGATACAACTCCCACTGATATTCTCGCACCAGTTTTGACAACAACGGGTACTTTGGTTTTGGATGGTAAAAACTTAACATTGGGGTATAGCGAGGTGCCAACAGGTTTTAGTGTTGCCGCCGCTTTAATTGCTGAAACAGCGGATAATTTGGTTAAAACAGATACCAAGTTTGCTAATGTTGGCGATAATATTAATGTTGATTATATTGCAGTAGTAGATGGTGACGGGAAAGTCAAATTTGATGGGGTTAATAACGGTACTTATGGCTTAAAGATTTTTGGATTTAACAACAACGATTCAACTGTAACTGGCAATCATTCGGCAACGGATCTCGGCAACACCATGATTAACCAAATCAAAAGTGACAACAATGGTTTAAATTTGACCATTGGCTCTGTCAATACTGGGTTTACTAACATTACTTTGGCAAATGGTGCAGGGGTAACATTGGGTGCGGATGCCACAAGTACTGACATTGGGGTAGCAGATGGTACTGTTAGCATTGCGTTGGGGGCTTACAAATTAAAAGGAGTGACGATACCTGCCAGTACGGTAGTAAAGGTCACAAGTTCAGAGGGTGGATTTGGAGCGGCAATTACCAACAATGGGACAGTAGATGTTAAAGGTTCAACGACATTTAATGGTTTTACAAATAATGGTGAAAGTTCTAATCTTACAATAACAGAAGCGGGAACAACTACTTTTACGGGGGCTGTTGCCAATGGCGGAACGGCGAATATAACAAGCAGCAATTCAACTATTTTTACAGGAGCGGTAACAAATAGTAAAGATATGACTGTAACTAGTACAAATGTGAATAATTTTAACAGTACACTTACAAACACTGGAACATTAAATGTTAGCGGTTCAGCCACTTTTACGGGGAAAGTTGCAAATAATGGGACTGATGCCAAAATTATTATAACCAATGCCGGGACAACAACTTTCAGCGACGAAATAAGTAATACTGGGACAATAGATATAACGAGTACAACAAAAACTATCTTTAATAAAGGACTTCACAACTATTCAGAGGGTACATTAAAAGTTACAGGAGCATCTGAATTTGGAACAGGTGGCGGGGTACACAACGAAGGGAAGATAGAACTTTATGGTGATGCAATTTTCAATTTAGGTTTGGCTGAAGGTGGAAATTTAACAATAAAATCTGGTGCTGCTACATTTGGGGGAAATGATATTACAAACACAGTAAAAATTGAAAGCGGCTCATTAGAAGTAACAGCAGCAAATCTGAAAAATGTAGTAACAAATAACGGTACTGTAAAATTAGGCGGGGGTACATTAGATAGCAGTGCCAAAATCACTGGTGGTAATGTTGAAATTGGCATAAAGGATGATGTCGAAACAGTCAGTGTGGCAGTTTCCCAATTTGAAAATGATCCGACAATTAAAATTAATAGCAACGATACATTAAAATTTACAGGGGATGTAGCCGCAGACAAATCTTTTAATGTTAGCGGCGACGGCAAATTGGATGTGGCAACATCAGGAGATGGGAAAATTGTTTTGACTGGTGATAAAACTTTGGCAGGTATTACAATTACTACTGGCAATTTGCAAATTCCTGCGGAGTGGATATTAAACACAAGTGGAGATGCAGGAAGTTATACAGTTACAGATAATGACTATATTACAGGAAGTAATGCAAATAGTGTCTTAACTTTAAAATTGGCAGATGGCAAAAAATGGAAACTTGTAGATTTGAATACGGTTACAAGCGGAATTAGGTCCTATTATACTGCTGGCAAGGTTAAATTTGACGGTGAATTTGAGATTGATGAAGGTGCAACAATTAGTATAAAGGCAGATGCCAATGGTAATGTTACAAACGGGGTAATTGGGGTTTATGATACTGACGGCAATTTGCTTGGTGATGTAGGTGCCGTGCCTGATAAATATGTCAATGTGGCAAACGGCAATGATAATCCTTATGAAGGGAAACCGATGTCTACTGCTAAAGTGTCAATTGTTAGTGCCACAGAAGATGATCTTGTTGCCAAAGGTTTTATGATTGATCATAGCGGAGATGCGGAGCTTGAAATACCTAATGCAAAAGTTATTTTGACAGGTGGTACAGACAATGCAGGCAATATTTCCACACCATTGGTTGATAAAGATGGGAAAGCATTGCCTACAAAAGTTGTTATTGGTAGCAGTTGTGGTTTTGGTTTTGGTGTTAATAGTGGCAGTGCTACAACACAGGGTTTGGCTGTTAAGGAATTAACCGCAGGTGCCAGCGCAATTATAACAATAACAAACTCTTATTTGGAAGTTGGTGAAGTTAGTGGCGAGCATTCAAAAGTTAATATTATTTCATCTTATGTTAAAAATATTGACGGCAGCATTCTTTCTGTAACAAATGAAATTACAACAGATGGCTCTGTTTTGAATATTGGTGATATGTCTGTAGAAAAAATGAAAACAGCCGCATCTGAATGGGGAAAATCAGTAACGGATACTTTGGGCGGCGGCTTTACTATGAACAGTGGTGCTATGGTCGGCTTGGGCAGTGCTGTTGCTATGCCTTCCAGTGGCAAATTGTTGGTGATGCGTGGGGATGAATCAGTTGGTGATAAACAAGTTTATTTTGGTGCTGACTCCATGTTGGTAGTAAATGTTCCAACTGCACATGCTGAAAGCGATTTTAATGGCGGAACTGTACAAGGCATTTTATATAATGTTGCAAGTTTAGGTTCGGCAGGTAGTGCATCAATTTATCTTGATGGTGCGCTGGAAGAAAGCAAATATTATGTAATTGTCAGTGGTGATGCTACAGTAGGGGCAACAATAATTAACGGGGATGGGAAGCAAACGGTTTGGGATGCCGACCATATTTATACCAGTGATGCCACTTTGGAACTTGTACCTGTGGCAGACCCGGAGGCTATGTTGGGAATAGATATTGGGTATTTCAGAAATATGATTGTCTTAAAAGCCACAGAAGGCGATATTTTGATGAGTGAGCCGGCACTTAACTCTTATCATCCCATTATGGAAAAGATGGTAGATGCCCCCGCCAGTGATGATTTAAATAAAATGTATGCTGATATGAAAAATGTTTATCGCAAAAATCATAAAGCAGGCATAGATGCTATGGATTCCTTAATGGGATTGAACAGCACTTCCTCAATGATGCGGTCAGGAATTGTGGCGGCAAACCTTATGTCCCAAACAACTTTGGACCATGTTTCTTTGATGGAGCGTTCATCTTTAAATCCCAATTACGGACGCAGCAGGTATGCAGATGGATTGAGAAACACAGTTGCCGCCAGAGATATTTTTGAACCTGAATATGTTGATGTCGGCAGGAGCAGTGCGGTAATGCCCGTACCCTCACGGCAATACACTCCCTCCAAACAGCAAAATTATATTGCCAAATCTTACAGTGGCAAATCATATAGTGAAAAATCTTATAAGGCGGAAGCCCCCAAACATTATCATTCCAGTTATGGCAGCAGTTATAATGATGAAGATAAAAAAGTTTGGGCAGAGTATATCCACAGCAAGGAAACTACAGACGGAATGGCAGTGACAGGCAATGGGGACAATTCCACATCAGGTGCAGTTGTCGGTTTTGATTTGTGGAGCGGTGACCATTCCTTTGGCGGTGTAAGTGTTGCTTATTCCCAAACTGATGTCAACAATTCCGCGTCCAGTACCGTTACCAAAAATGATATTGATACCTATGGTGTTGGGATTTATACCCGTCATGATTATTCCCATTGTTCAATGATATTTGATGCAGGATATAACTACAGCAAAAATGACATTAAACAGGAGCAGAACTTTGGGCATAATTTTGAAATTACGGGCAAACCCAAAGTACAGATTTATGATGCGGGCTTGCGTTATGAACACAGTTCCCATGTGTCCGACAAGGCGGCATTTGTGCCTTATGTAGGTGTGCGTTATACTATGGTTGACCCCGACAGTTACTGCACAAATATCGGTTTCAAATACAAGAGTAAGGAAAAAGACATTGTCAGTGTTCCTTTGGGAATACGCTTGTCATTTAATTTATATGGCAACGGGTTTATGGTTAAACCGTATTTGGACTTTGGTTATCAATGGAACTTTGGACAGAAAGATTGGAAACAGACAGTTATGTATGACGATGTAATGTCCACATTGAAATATGATGTTATGGACAGCAACAGCCACTTTATTAACGGTGGTGTACAGGTATATGCCAGCAACTTTAATTTTGGTGCGGGATACAGACATTCCAAGAGCAGTCATACCAAAAATAACAAGTGGACAATCAATGCCAACTGGGATTTGTAATAAAAAAATTCCGCACAATATGTGCGGAATTTTTTTCGCTTTGTTGTTAACTGATTTATTAAATATTTTACGATTTCAGATAATATAGTTAAATAATTGCTTGTCAGGTTGTGTAAATGGCTGAATAATGATATAATGCCTCATATTTTCTATTTTTGGGGGACAGAATTATGAACAGTATTGAAGTCGCGATTTTTATTATGTATTTGGTTTGTATGCTATGCATTGGCGCTTATTTTTACAGGAATGCCAATGAGGGTGGCGACAAGCAGTATTTCTTGGGCGGACGTCAGATGGGCTCATGGGTGGCTGCACTTTCTGCAGGAGCATCGGATATGAGCGCTTGGGTGCTGATGGGTTTGCCGACAGCAATTTATGCCCTCGGTTTGGGTCAGTTATGGATTGCTATTGGTCTGCTTGGCGGTTACACAATTAGTTGGTTATACGAGGCACCACGTTTGAGAGCATTTTCGGTGGTGTATGGCGATTCAATTACTGTCCCACAATTTTTGACTAACAGATTTTTGTCTAAATCTAAATCATTGCAGGTTGTCAGTGCAGTGGTATTTTTGATTGCTTATACTATTTATGCGGCATCTTCCATTAAGGCGTGCGGTATTTTGTTTAACACGGTTATGGGGCTGGATGCAACTTGGGCAATGTTCTTGGGTGCCTTTGTTATTGTTTCCTATACTTTTTTAGGTGGGTTTAAGGCAGTTTGCTGGACTGATTTTGTGCAGGGGCTGATTATGTTGGGCGCCATGTTTATTGCCCCCATTTTTGCGGCATCTATGGTACAGGGCGGTGCGGATGTTTCCATACCTGCCTCTTATTGGAGTTTGACTGCGGATTGGCATGATGTTATTTCCGGGTTGGCTTGGGGTTTTGGTTATTTTGGTATGCCACATATTATTGTGCGGTTTATGAGTTTGGAAAAACAAAGTGAAATAAAAAAATCTGCTGTTATCGGTATTGGCTGGACTGCGTTTATTTTGTTGTTTGCGGCTGCCATTGGTGTAATTGGCAGGTTGTTCTTGGGTTTTGATGACGGTATTAATGCCAACAGTTTGGTATTCATTACTATGGTCAGAAGAATTTTCCCGGCGGTTATCAGCGGTATTTTGTTAAGTGCGGTTTTGGCGGCATCCATGAGTACGGCGGACAGCCAGTTGCTGGCGGCGGGTTCGGCATTCGCATCAGATGTATATAAACCAGTTATCAGAAAAAATAGTGCATCTGAAAAAGAAATGATGTGGGTTGGCAGAATTGTGGTTTTGGTAATTGCGGTATTGGCAATGATGATTGCTATTGCGCCTAATTCCGGCAGCATTATGAGTTTGGTGTCCAATGCGTGGGGTGTTTTTGGTGCCGCATTTGGACCTGCCATTATGTTAAGTTTGTTTTGGAAACGGTTTAATTTTACTGGGGCTGTGGCGGGTATTGTTGCCGGTACAGTAGTGGATATCGGCTGGCTGATGTATTTGTCGGATACCCATATTTATGAATTGTTCCCTGCGTATATTGTAGGGGCGGTTGTGGCTTATGTGGCGGCATTGCTGACAGCACCGCCGGAACAGGCAGTAGTTGCCAAATATAATGAGGCGGAAGAAAAGGTTTTGAAGGGCTTAAATTAATGGTTGCACAGGGTTCTGATATTTGTCAGAACCCTTTTGTTTTGTTATAATATTTTTTATGGTTAATAAGATAATGCTTGCGGATGGTTTTGTTTTTGACTTTGCCACTATGTTTGGTGAAAACAGGATTCAGCAGGCAGATTTACAACAAATTGAAGATAAAATAATTGCAGCGGCACAAGCAGTAGATGTTTTGCGTAATACAGGTATGTCCAAAAATCATTTATCCAAAGTTGGCAGACCGGAAATGGTTTTATTTACCAAATTGCCTTATGTGGCAGATGGAAACCCCAATACACCCCAATCCATTGCCAAACTGAAAGATTTTGCCGATTATTTGCGTAATCATGTGGATGCAGTTTTGTTTTTGGGTGTGGGCGGTTCGTATTTGGGCAATAAGGTTCTATATGATTTGTTTTGCGGTGACGGTTGGAATATTTTAGGCCCTGCACAACGTGGTTACCGTCCCGCCATTATTTTTGGCGGCAATAATCTTGACCCTTTGCAAAGCCATCAGATTGTTGACCAAGTGTGGAGTTTGGCACGTTATACTTTGCCGAAAAAAAACCGTTTCCGTTTGATGTTGGTGCCAATTTCCAAATCAGGCACAACTTTGGAAACTCTGACGGCGTTCAGTTATTTTTATGAGGAGTTCAGCAAAGAAAGTTATTTGGATTTGGATGTGGCTGTAGTGACTGACCTTAATCCTGATGCCAAATCACCGTTGTTAACTTTGGCACAGGAAAACAACTGGCAATGTTTTGATGTAAAAAATGGTGTTGGCGGACGTTTTTCGGTACTTAATGATGTTGGTTTGGTTATGGCGGCTGCCATTGGTTTGGATATAGATAAGTTCTTGGCAGGGGCAAGGGCGATGGATGAAGTTTGCCAAAATAACGACTGGCAAAAAAATCCTGCTTTGGCAAATGCAGTTTTGAAATATGTGGCGGCAGAAAAATATGGCTGTGACTTGGAAGTGTTTATGGGTTATGGCATTTGTTTTAAGTCATTGGCAGAATGGTATGTGCAGTTGTTGGCAGAATCTTTGGGTAAGCGTTTGGACAGGGACGGCAAAACAGTTTTTTATGGACGGACACCTGTGGCGGCAGTGGGGACAACGGATATGCACGCCCAAACCCAGCAACATCAGGATGGCAGACGCAATAAAGTTATCCAGTTTTTACAGGTGGATGATTTGCATGGCGATGTGGTGTTGGGAAATCCGTTCAGTAAGGTGGAGCAAATTGCCAAATATGAGGGATTATCGTTAAATAAGGCATTGCAAGTGGCATTGTTGGCAAACAGGGAGGCATTGGAAAGCGACAGCCGTTTTACGGCATTGTATCATTTGCCTCATTTGAATGAATATTATGTAGGGGAAATGTTTTATTTCTTAATGTTGTCTATTGCCTACGAGGGTGAACTTGCCAATGTGGATGCTTTTGACCAGCCCGGGGTTGAGGCATACAAAAAGATTATCAGGCGGGAACTTGGCAGGTAAAATTATGGATATGCAAAAAATAATTATCAGAATAAATGAATTGGCGGCAAAAAAACGTCAAGAAGGATTAACAGATGCCGAAACAGTTGAGCAAAAGAAACTGTACAGAATTTATTTGGATACGGTAACAGGCAATCTGCAAAAGCAGTTGGACAATATTGAAGTGGTTGATAAGAAATCAAATGGTGGTGAATATATGAAAGATACAAAGTTAGTCATTTTTGATTTGGATGGTACGGTATTGGACACATTGCAGGATTTGGTTAATGCAGTTAATCATGTTTTGTTGCAATTTGGTTATCCTGCCCGTGAAAAGTCAGAACTTGTCCATTATTTCGGCAATGGTTCACGGTGGATTTTTGAAAATATTTTTGGTGACGATAATGTAACTATTGACAAGCTTTTGCCTGTTTATAATGGGTATTACAAAGAACATTGTGCCATAACGACAAAACCCTATGACGGTGTATTGTCTTTGATTGCTGATTTGAAAAAGGCGGGGATAAAAACTGCGGTAGTAAGCAATAAGCCGGATTTTGCGGTACAACCTTTGTGCAAGGAATATTTTGCAGGATTATTTGATTTTGCCTGTGGCGAAAGGGAGGGTATCCGCCGGAAACCTTATCCTGACTCTTGTTTTGAAGTGTTGAACAAATTGCAAATTGACAAACAAAATGCAGTTTATGTCGGTGACAGCGAAGTTGACGTACAAACTGCGGTTAATGCAGGTTTGTCGTGTATTGCTGTATCGTGGGGGTTTAGGTCGGTTGAAGAATTAAAAAAGGCAGGGGCAAAAATTATTGTTAACACAGTAACAGAATTGAAAAACAAGATTTTTAGCGAAGATTAATTCTTAATAATAATTATCAAGCAATAAAAACACCATTTTTTAACGTTAAAAATGACTTTTAACATTAAAAAATGGTGTTTTTGTAAAGAAAAAATGGATAATATTTAATTTATTTATATAATTAATATAAAAATTATAATATACTTGAATTTGTGGAATAAAAGTTGTACCATATCTATATGTAGTATATACTACAAAATTAAAATTGCAGGAGGATACTATGAAAAAATTGGGTTACGTGGCTGTGGCAGCTTTGGCATTAATGTCGTTGTTAGTTGGCGGCTGTGGCAGTGACAAAAAAGCAGATACTGCTTCCGGTAACAAATTAATTGTTTACACCTCTATGAAAGAGAATTTGATTAGGGGTATTGTTGATGGTTTTAAAAAAGCCAACCCCGGGATTGAGGTAGATTATCAATCTGCAGGCGCAGGCAAATTGATGGCAAAAATTGCGGCTGAACGTCAAAGCGGCAAGATTTTGGCAGATGTAATTTGGACAAGTGAAGTGCCTGACTTCTACAAGATGAAAATGGATGGCATTTTGGAAAATTACAAGAGTCCTGTTTACAAAGAATGTGTAAATCCTTTTGATGATTATGACGGCTCTTTCCATGCTGCCCGTTTGGGGACTTTGGGTATTATTGTCAATACAGACAAAATTAAAAATGCACCTACCCAATGGAGTGATTTGTTGAAACCTGAATATAAAAATAAATTTGGTATTGCCAACCCTGCTTTGTCAGGAACTTCCTATATGTCTGTGGCTTTGTTGGCAAAACAATTCGGTTGGGATTATTTCTACAAACTGAAGGCCAATGGCGCAAGAATTGGCAAAGGTTCAGGACAGGTTATTGACGATACCGCATCCGGCGAACTTTATGCTTCTTTGGCAGTTGACTATATTACTCATGGCAAGATTGAAAAGGGTGCCCATATAAAGATGTGCTATCCTCCTGAATTGTTGGTTGTTCCTTCCCCTGTGGCAATTTTCAAAGATTCCACCAAGAAGGATGCAGCTAAAAAATTTGTTGATTACCTGCTTGGCAAAGAGGCACAAACTCAAGTTGCCAAACAAGGAACTATTCCTGTACGGGAAGACGTGGCTTTGCCTAACAAACATTTTGATCTCTTAAAACCAGTTTTGGCGTGGAAGAAAGCGATGAAAGTAAACTTTACTGAAGCTGTTAAAACTAAGGAAAATACTATTAAGAAATTTACCGAAATTTTGCAAGTCAAGAAATAACGGCTACTAAATTATATTGCCGGCTGGCGATGTGCCGGCCGGCAATTTTTTTTGGAGGAATTATGGAAAAACTCATTACGATACAGGGTGTATATAAAAGTTATGAGCAGCATCACGTAGTATCCGACTTAAATTTGGATGTATATAAGGGTGAATGTTTTACTTTGTTAGGCCCATCGGGTTGTGGCAAGACCACTATGATTCGCTTGTTGGCAGGACATGAAGTTCCTGACAAAGGCAGGATTACTATTGGGGACATTACTGTGGTTGATACGGAAACAGGGGAATATATCCCTCCGGAACGCCGTGCTTTGGGTGTAGTGTTCCAAGATTATGCTGTATGGCCCCATATGACTGTTTATGAAAATATCGCTTATCCCTTAAAAATGGAAAAGCGTCCCAAAGAGGAAATAGATAAACTTGTTATGGATATGATTGACGTTGTTGGTATGCACGGTTTGGAAAAGCGTCTGCCTTCCGAACTTTCAGGAGGGCAGCAACAACGTGTGGCATTGGCAAGGGCTTTGGTTGCTGACCCTGCGGTAATGCTTTTGGATGAACCGTTAAGCAATTTGGATGCCAATTTGCGTGAAGAAATGCGTTTTGAAATCAAGGACTTGCAACGTAAGTTTGGCATTACGGTTATGTATGTAACCCATGATCAGGAAGTGGCACTGGCAATTTCTGACCGTATTGCCATTATGGATGCCAAAGGGCAAATCAGGCAGATGGGTACTCCTTATGAAATTTTTGAAAAGCCGGCAGACCTTTTTGTTTTCAAGTTTATGGGTGTGGCGAACTTTATCAATGTCCGTGAGGAAAATGGAGAATATTACATTGGTAATGGGCAGCAACTTGTACCCGGTGACAGACCTGTGGGGCAGGCTGCAAAATGGGTGTTGGGATTCCGGCCCAGTGATGTGACTGTGAGCCGTACAGGTGAGGGCTTAAAAGGCAAAATAACGAAAGCCACCTATCTTGGTTCCACGATGGATTACACCATCGCCATTGACGGGGAGCATTTCCGTACTGCCATTGAAACCCATGAAGCATTGGTTAACAACTTGATGTTCAAAGCAGGGGAGGATTGCCTTATTAATTTCAAGGCCCTGCATTGGTTTGATGCAGAACAGTTAAAGGAGGTGGAAGATTTATGAGCAATGGTATTAAGAAAGAAAGCAGTTTTGGTATTGCCCATGTCATTCTTTTTATTTCCATCGCTGTTCTTTGTATTTTTGTGGCATGGCCGGTACTATTGATTTTATTTAACGCCTTTTTTGTTAACGGCAGTTTTAACAGCAGTGATTTCTATGCGGTACTCACAGAACCTGAAACATTTCAGGCATTGTTAAATTCATTGTTTATTGCGTCTATGACCACTATTGGTTCTACTATTGTGGGTACATTTTTTGCATGGCTGGTAACACGTACGGATTTGCCTTACAAAAAATTTATGAAGGGACTTTTTCTTGTGCCGTTTATGTTACCGTCATTTATCGGCGCTTTGGCATGGAAAATGTTGTTGTCACCAAACTCGGGATATATCAATACATTCTTGATGGATTTGTTTGGACTGCAGGAGCCGGTATTTAACATCTACACTTATATGGGTATTTCGGCAGTAGAGGTTATGTATCTGTTCCCGTTTGTTTTTATTCAAGTTTGCGGTGCGTTGGAGCGTATGGATCCGACTTTGGAAGAATCGGCACGTATTTCTGGCGCAGGATTATTTACCATTACCCGTAAGATTACTATTCCATTGGTATTGCCATCCATTATGTCGGGTGCTTTGCTGATAATGCTTTACTCAATGGCGCATTTCGGTACTGTGGCGGTGTTGGGTATTGAAAATGGCATTTATAATATTCCGACTTTGATTTATGAAAAAATTCATCAGTCAGGCGGTTCATTTGAGTCCATTCGTACTGGTACAGTGCTTTCTACAGTATTGGTAGTGACAGCAGCGGCTATTATTTGGGCGCAACAAAAAATTTTGTCCAAAGGTCATTACCAAATTATTGGCGGCAAGAGTTTCCGCCCAATGGAACTGAAACTGCGTGGTTTGCGTTACCCCCTGTTGTTTGCTTGTTTGGCATACATTGGTTTCACCATAGTTTTGCCGACAGTGGTGATTTTTATGGTGGGTGGTGTTTCCACTTACGGACTGCCACTTACTTGGGAAAATATGTCTTTGGACAACTATAAATACATTCTCTTTGATTATGAAGTTACCAAAGATGCCATCATCAACAGTGTAAGTTTAGGTTTGGTGGCGGCTTTAATTACCATGTTTGCAGGTGTTATGATTTCTTACGTTATCGTCAAGATGAAAGTCAAAGGCAAGGGGATTTTGGAATTTTTGGGAATGTTGCCTTTCTCAGTTCCGGGTTCCGTTATTGCCTTGGGTGTAATTTTGGCTTGGTCAGGACAGTTTGGCATTAATTTGTATAACACTGTTTGGATAATTTTGGTGGCATATATTGCCCGTTATATGGCGTTCTCTTTGAAAGCCAATTCTGCGGCTTTGGAACAAGTACACGATTCGCTTATGGAAGCCAGCCGCAGTTGCGGTGCCAGCATGTGGCAAAGTTTGAAAGACATAGTTATTCCTTTGGTACGTCCGGGAATGATTTCCGCATTTTTCTTAATTTTTTTGCCGGCACTCCGTGAATTGACGGTGTCCATTATGTTGTACGCCCCTACGACCCGTACTATCGGCGTGGCAATTTATACATTGAACGAGGACGGGGAAACGGTTATGTCCACAGCATTGGCAGGTATTGCCCTTATCCTTATTGTGGTAGGGCAGACCCTGATAAATCATTTTACTAAGAAAGCAGGTGAGTAACATGAGTGATAATGCATTTGTACGCTTAATCAATGTAACCAAACAATTTGGTGATGTTACTGCCGTTAATAATTTGAATTTGGAAATTGCCAAAGGGGAATGTTTTTCCATGTTGGGGCCTTCCGGTTGTGGCAAGACCACCACTTTGAGAATGGTGGCAGGTTTTGAAGATTTGACGGATGGTGAGGTTTGGGTTGGCGACAAATTATTCAGCTGTCCCAAAAAACATCACTATACACCTCCTGAAAACCGTAATTTTGGTATGGTGTTTCAGGCATTTGCAGTTTGGCCTCATATGAATGTTTATGACAACGTGGCTTTTCCTTTGCAGTTACGCAAATTGTCCAAAAGCGAAATTGAGTCCAGAGTAAGAGAGGCGCTGACAGCAACAAACTTGTGGCAGGATAAAGATATCAGTCCTGCAGATTTGTCCGGCGGCGGCAAGCAGCGTGTGGCTTTGGCACGTGCTTTGGCGATTAACCCCGATGTAATGCTTCTTGATGAACCGTTGTCTTCACTTGACCCACATTTGCGGGAAGAAATGCGGTTTGAAATTAAGGATTTGCAAAACAAATATGGTTTTTCTGTTATTTATGTTACTCATGACCAGTCCGAAGCGATGGCTTTGTCAGACAGAATTTTGGTTATGAAATTAGGCGTGGTACAACAAATTGACAAGCCGTTGGATGTTTATAATAACCCGAAAAACAAATTTGTATTCAGTTTTATAGGGGTGTCCAGTTATACGGATGTGGAGTGGCGTGACGGTAAGGCGTTTGTTACCGGCAGTGACAAACCGTTGCCTGCAACTTTGGAAATTCCTGAACGGATGCGGGGTGAAAAGGTCTTTAATTTGGCAAGCCGTCCTACGGAAATCAAATTTACGGATGCTATGGATGTGAATGGTGTTGAAGGGGCGGTATTGCGTAAAGCGTTCTTGGGCGAGATTATTGACTATTTGGTACGCATTGGCAATCAGGAAGTCCGTGTGCAAATTGGCAGACGGGATATTGGCCCTGAGAACGGGGAGAAATGCTTCATTAAGTTCCAAAGACCTTTTTGGTACAAACAGGATGAATAAAAAATTTTGTTTTGTAAATAGTAATGTATTCTAAAATTGTCGCCACTTTTTATGGAAGTGGCGACAATTTTACTTTAATTGCTTGCACTTTACATTTTGAAAAGGCATGTGGTTTTTCATCGCATTACATAAAAAGTGGTTTTATGATGTTAACATAAAAAATCGTTTTGACGAACATCAAATAGTTTTTAAAGGTGTGGAAAAAAGAAAAGAGAAAATGTGTAAATTATTTTTCTGTAATGTCTTCAGTTTTTAGGTAGCAAAATTTAATTTTGGGTCTATTGTATATATGTAAAGTAATATTTATCTGGCGGATTTTTTGCAAAAAATATGATTACAAATGTAAAAAAATTAATAATGACTAAATATTAAGTTTTAATTCAAGTTTGTAGTAGATAGTTATAAAAATTTTAAAATTGGTTTACAAATGTTATAATAAAAAATTTAAAATTTTCAGGAAGTTCTTTATG
>JAGHTS010000185.1 GCA_018065225.1 Candidatus Phascolarctobacterium caballi | reverse complement strand
GTTCAAGAAAATATTCTGTATTCTGCAATTTATCATTATCAGGCAATTTATATGGATTTTCCCACGCAGAACTTTTATAATTACCGCTTGTCTGACTAAATTCGTTCATAACTTTGTTAAAAGAATTTTGAGAAAACTTTAAAATATATTTAGTGATTTCATGACAAGCCATATTTTTTTGTTCTTCTGCCATTCCGCTTTCCTTCCACGCAGAAAAAACAAAATAACACGCATCTTTTATTTTTTGGCACGCAATAATTACATCTCTTGCCCCACAATCGGCAACGCTAAAAAATTTTTGATAAAAACAAACTTCCCAATCATTAGGTCTTTTCAATAAAATTTGGTTGTAATAATTGACTGCATTTTGACAATCATAAGAATCTTTTGCCCTTTTTGCCAAAATATATAGATTTTCAAGTTCTTCCGTATCGTCAATTTTAATTTGACTGCCTGTTACATCAACTTTACCTTCCAACAAAATCTTTTGTGCCTCAGCAACAGAATACTTAACCCCACAATTTTGACAAACAAAAAATCCTTCTTCTTTAACAAAATCGTTACCGCCACACATTTCACAACTAATTTTTTTCAAATCAATGTACCCCTTATTTATACAATTTACATAATTCGTTGCGTTGTTGAAACAACTGCTTTATATCGTTAATACTTGTTTGCATATTTTCAGCATACTTCAACTCGCCAATTTTTATAGCAATTTTCCTTTCAATATCTTCCACATTTTTACTACTATTGGGGTCACTATATTTGATTTGCTCAATTAAATCAGCCAATTTATTTTTAACATCTCCATCAGGAAGATCGCTACTCAATAATTGCAATTTGCTGACCTGCGTTTTTATAAATCCAACTTTTTCCGCAATCCCTTTATCTGTATTATTAATATAATTTTTTCCAATTTGCGTAAAAGAAACCAAAATCATTGTCAAACCAAGCAAAAGAGTATTGGTAATAATCACAAGCCATTTTTTTATGTCAGGCACACCCAACACAATGACAAACAATGCCAGCTGGGCAACAAAATAATAAGTTGCAACATAAGTTATGCCATACCCCAAAAACCTGCTTTTGGGTGTTTCATCCAAAAAGAAACATCTGTGCCATACTGCAAACAAAATTGCAAAAGCCACACAGGTAAAGCTATAAGTAATCCAAAATATTTCTGTCCTGTTAACGGGCAACTGAAAAACTACTACATTAAAAACCGCAAATGCTATAACAAAAATCACACAAAATAATAATCTGTTGTTTTTCATAATTTTTACTCCCTCTTTGTACCACACTTAGGGCAAAACTTTCCTGCTTTGGTAAATTTCATTCCACAGTTTTTACACATGCCAAATGGTAACACGGATGCCCCGCACTGTTCACAAAATACAGCCCCTGCCGTCAATTCCGCCCCACATTCTTCACAAAATGATTTGGCATTTGCCTGCGGTTGTGTATTCATTCCGGCAAAAGTGTCTTTAACAACTTCGCCAACCATACCACCAACTGTTCCGCCTACGCCTGCCATCATACCAAGACCAATTCCCAAATTGGTCATATTGCCATTACCTTCATTTTTGGCAGCACCCTCTGCAACATCAAAACCACGCTCCTGCTGATAAGTGTAACCTTCAACCTTACGTTTCTCGGCAATACCGTTGGCTTCAATAACCATTTGTTTGGCTTTGGTTTCCTGTTCAATTACACCAACTTTTTGTTTTAATTGGGCTTCCGCAATATCTGCATACTGCCTAAAATGCAAATCTTTAAACCGTTCATATTGCGCGTCTCCGTCCGGCTTGACAACTGTTGTTACCAAAAATTGTTTTAAATCAATTCCATATTCCAAAAAGTCGTTAACAAGGCGTGTTTTTAATGCTGTGGAAAATTTTTCCAGTTTTTCGTCAATCTCAAAAATATTGATTTGTGCCGCTTTCATTTCTTGGGCAATGTATGATTTAATCCTCGTCATTAAAAAAGCACGGAAATAGGTTACCAATGATTGTCTGTCCAGACCTTTTTCCGTACCCACCAATTTAATCAACAATTTTCGTGAATCGGCAACACTCAACGCCATTTCGCCACTTGCCCCAATGGACAACGGAAATTTATAAGTCGGCTCAATATATTGCACCTTGCTGTCCGTTCCCCATTTAATAGCCATTTGCTCTGCTTTGTTAATAAAATAAAGTTCACAATGAAAAGCGGTTCTACCCTCTGTCGGCAAATTAAGCAATTTTTTCAAAAAAGGTATATTTTGTGTTTCCAAAGTGTAACGACCGGCACCAAACAAATCTAATGCCTGACCGTTC
>JAGHTS010000240.1 GCA_018065225.1 Candidatus Phascolarctobacterium caballi | reverse complement strand
ATAATAACCTATGCTTTATGTGAGCCACAACTGTCCGTTTCCCATTCTTCCGCAACCGCCCCAAGAATTACTGCTATATTTACTCTCCAAACCCGTCCTTCCAATATGCCTTAAAATCATGATGGCTTACCCGCTTATCTTCCGGCGGAAGTTTCATATAATCACCATAAAGATTTTTTAGATAAATATCATACCCTTTTGGTGCCCAAAATTTATGCCCTTCAAATTCAACTTGAATACAGTCGTCAAATACTGACTTAGGCAAGGTTTCCCGTTCTCCGTAATGATCAACCAAAAGAACTCCTACATAATTTGCTTTCGTGAAAGAATATCGCTTCGCATAGGTATCGATTTTTTTTGCCCAATAATTTGACGAAGTCCAACCAACAAATACAATCGCAAAAAACTTTAAAAATGTACGCAAATATTTTTTCCAACTCAAAATTCCTGCTCCACAATCAGTAAATCGTTTCGAAATATGAAATGTGCTTACACTCGCATAATAAAATGAACACAACCGACTAATATGTGTGTAAATTTTTCTCTGTTCCGCTTTATCGTCTGGAAGTCCATCTATAGGAAAAATATCTATTGCAACTGCCAAATCCCACCTGTGAGATCCTCGACTGCATGTTCGTATATCCATCAGTTGGGCAAAACGAAATTTTGAATCATGATTATTAACCAAACTGTCTATAATAAAATATTCATGTTTATACTCCGCAATCGCTTTTTCATAATCTGGTCTTGGCATAAAAATATCAATGTCATCGTCCCACGGAATAAAACCTTTGTGACGAATTGCACCCAACAAAGTACCGCCACACAAATAATAACGATAGCCGTTTTTATCACAAAAATTTGCAAAATCAATCAGCATATCAAGTTCTAACTTTTTCATTTCGTCAAGTGTTATTTCTTTCATTTATTTGAAAAATTCCTTTAAAATCACTTCGCCGTCCAATTACCGAAATTATACACATTCCATCTTAATTCATTGCGTCCTTCACAATACAATGCACATTAATAGAAATTTCTATACCCTGCAACTCCCCAACGCAATGTATTAATTACACTTTTAACAATGCCTAAACAAAGGTATGTACGATAAAACAAATATTGTTTCTTTACAAGTGCTGTTTTCCTGCCTGTTGTTGAATTTGGCAAAACCCTATAACTTGCTAAAATTTTACCATTACCGCAAATTAAATTTTCCAATTTAGCAATATCCAACCAATACGCATAATCATCTCTAATTGATTTTAATTCCTCATGAAGAAAAATTTTCCCGTGGCGTGTCACGTCATACAATCCAGTTAAACATCCAACATAATTTCTTACCATCATATCATCATATGTAATTTTCTTTTTAGCAATAGTAGGTTGCAAAATATTTTGAGAATTCCCATTAATTTTCCGATAAGAACAACAAACACAAACCGCATTACATTCCTGCAAAAACTTAATCTGTTCCTCTAAAAAAATAGCATCCCAAAGATCATCTGCATCAAGTAACGCTATATATTGCCCTTTTGCTTGTTTGATTCCATTATTTCGTGCAGAAGCAGAACCTCTATTGGGTTGTTGTACCAATCTGATACGTCCATCTTTTGCAACATATTCACTTATAATACTAACAGAATTATCCTTTGATCCATCATCAATTATTATCATTTCCCACTCTTGATAAGTTTGATTAATAACAGATTCAATAGTTTCCCTTACGTATTTTTCACCGTTATAACATGGGGTAATAATTGATACTAATCCTTTTTGCATTTCAACACCATCCATAAACCTCTTATAAACCTGCTATTCTCTACTAATTACCATATTTTCCTACTCAAACCCCTCCGTACTTGCCCTTACAAAAAGAATACGGAATGTAGCAAAAATAATCTTTAAATCTTCATAAAATGACGGCTTGGCAATATACATCAAATCCATCTGCAATTTGTCATACGGTGTAGTATTATACTTGCCATACACCTGGGCATACCCCGTAAGTCCTGCCTTGGCCTGCAAACGCAAACGGAATTCCGGCATAACTTTTTCATACTCCGCCGCAATCTCAGGCCGTTCCGGTCTTGGCCCCACCACACTCATACTGCCGCCAATAATATTTAACAACTGTGGAAATTCATCAATACGAAACCTGCGGATAATTCTGCCAACTTTAGTGACCCTGTCATCATTATCACCACTACTAAGCTTAGCTTTGCCGTCCTTGTCCGCATCCACCCTCATAGAACGAAATTTATATACATTAAAAACTTTACCATCTTGTGTTAAACGTTTTTGCGTATAAAACACAGGACCACCATCTTGCAA
>JAGHTS010000003.1 GCA_018065225.1 Candidatus Phascolarctobacterium caballi | reverse complement strand
CCTTTTCTCTTTATCAATTCCAACGCCAACATCAGCACATTTAAATCCGCCGGACTGACACCGATGATGCGTGCCGCCTGCCCAATATTCAATGGTTTAATTTTAGTAAGTTTTTCTGCCGACTCACTGGAAAGTTCTTTGACTGTATGATAATTAAAATTTTGGGGAATACTTTTGTTTTCCAACTTTAATGCCCGTTCCACTTCCGCTTTTTGTTTTTCAATATAGCCGGCATATTTAACATGGATTTCCACCTGCTCCGCCGTGTGTGCGTCCAAACTTGGCAAGCCAAAGGCCTCGCTTAAATTTGCATAACTAATTTCCCGCCGCCGTAAAAGTTCCAAAGCGGTTGTGCCTTCCCGTAAAGGTGTAGTCCCCATAGCCACCAACTTGTCGTTTTCTTCATTATGGGGGGCAATATGTTTGTTTTGCAACGCCGCCAAAGCCCGTGTTAAGCCATCCCGCTTGGCGGTAAATTTTGCGTAACGCTCATCCGTTACCAAACCAATATCCCGTCCCAACTGTGTCAACCGCAAGTCTGCATTATCCTGACGCAACAACAGACGGTATTCCGCCCTGCTGGTCATCATACGATAGGGTTCATTAGTCCCTTTTGTTACCAAATCATCAATCAAAACACCGATATATGCTTGGTCACGGCGTAAAATAATTGGTGGCAAATTCCGTAATTTTCGTACTGCATTAATACCGGCAATCAAGCCCTGACCTGCCGCCTCTTCATAACCGCTGGTGCCGTTAGATTGCCCGGCACTATAAAATCCTTTAATTTCTTTATGTTCCAAACTGGGTTGCAACTGCAAGGGATTAAGGCAGTCATAATCAATGGCATAACCTGCCCGCATCATTTTGGCATTTTCCAGTCCGGGAATAGTCCGTAAAAATTCTAATTGCACATCCGCCGGCAAAGAAGAACTCATACCTTGATTATACATTTCTGAGGTGTTGCGTCCTTCCGGTTCAATAAAAAGTTGATGGCGTTCCTTGTCTGCAAACCGCACAATTTTTGCTTCTATGCTGGGGCAGTAGCGGGGGCCCACACCCTCAATCATTCCATTAAACATACCCGACAAATGTAAATTCTTTTTAATAATCTCGTGGGTCTTGGCGTTGGTATAACTCAAATAACAAGGTATCTGCTCCCTGCTTTTCACCTCGTCCATATAGGAAAAATTTTGCAAAACCTCGTCCCCATATTGAGGTTCGGTCTTGGAAAAATCAATACTGCGTTTGTCAATGCGGGCAGGAGTACCGGTT